>JBILRU010000034.1:0-18524 GCA_044372485.1 Crocinitomicaceae bacterium | reverse complement strand
TGAAGTAGTGTCACACGTTAATACCCACGTGCTCGGCGGACTAATAACAGCGGTTGGAACGACAATGTCTTGCGTAATGATTTGCACCTCTGTATCTGTACATCCATTTGCTGCAGTTACTGTTACGGTGTACGTTCCAGGAGATGTCACAGGTAATGTTGCAGCAGTTCCCACTACAGTTGTACCATTTGACCAGGAGTATGAAGTCCCGCCCTGAGCTGATAAAGAGATCGAAGAATTTGCACACGTTAATACCGAAGTGCTTGGCGGATTAATAACAGCGGTTGGGGCTGCAATGTTTTGCGTAATAGTTTGCACCTCTGTATCTGTACATCCATTCACACTATTTGTAGCAGTCACGGTATAGGTTCCAGGTGCGGTAACAGCCAATGTTGCAGCAGTTCCCACTACAGTTGTGCCATTCGACCAAGAGTAGGAAGTCCCACCAGATGCGGTTAAGGAAATAGAAGTCGTTGTACACGTTAATACCGACGTACTTGGCGGATTAATAACAGCCGTTGGAGCGACAATGTTTTGCGTGATGATTTGTACCTCAGTATCTGTACATCCATTCGCACTATTTGTAGCCGTCACAGTATAAGTCCCAGGGGTAGTCACAGGCAATATTGCGTCAGTTCCCACCTCAGCAGTTCCATTCGACCAAGAGTATGAAGTCCCACCAGATGTGGTTAAGGATATAGAAGTAGTGGCACATGTCAATACTGAAGTACTTGGCGGATTAATAACAGCGGTTGGGGCTACAATGTTTTGCGTAATAGTTTGCACCTCTGTATCTGTACATCCATTTGCCGCAGTTGCTGTCACGGTATAGGTTCCAGGTGCGGTCACAACCAATGTAGCATCAGTTCCCACTACAGTTGTACCATTCGACCATGAGTAAGACACGCCTCCTGTTGCGATTAAGGAAATTGAAGTAGTTGTACAGTTGAGTACGGTGGTGCCACTCGTACTTATCGAAGCAATTGGCAAAGGGTTTATCGTGATACTTGTTGTTGCAGTTGTTGCACAAACATTTGGCAATGGGGTAAAGGTATAAATAGTAGTTTGTTGATTATTCAATGCCGGTGACCAAGACCCTTGAATCTGATTTAGAGAAATAATTGGCAACGCGGATATTGTACTACCAGAGCAAACTGCTGAAATCGGATTAAACGTTGGCGTTATATTCGGATTAACAATGAGCATTCCATTAACATTATTTGTGCCATTCCAAAATCCACCACCAGCTGAACTGTATGCACCATAGGAATAACAACCATTAATTGCATACCTAAATGAATAATAGTATGTTCCAACAGGTAATGAAGGAATAACTCCAATATACTCATCATTATTTGGGTTGGTTGTCGCCAATGAGTTGTAGGCCGCTAAGGACCAACTATTACTTGGCCATGTGGATGGGTCTGTGTTGTTCGAATTGTAGGCATATTCTACGGTTATTCCTGCTCCTTGTCCAACAGGCGGCGTAATGCCTGCTTCATAAACTTGTCCAAAAATCGTTAATGTCTGACCTTGACATATCGCTACTAATCCAGGGTAGAGGATGTTGGCAAAATCGATGCTATTGAGAACAGTAACCGCGGACGTTGCTGTTCCCGGCGTGCACCCATTGAGGTTGTATGTGACAACGAAATTTGTCGTCGTAGTTGGATTCACAACAATACTTGCACCAGCCTGACTGTTTGGCGACCAAGTATACGTTCCTCCAGATGGGGATCCAACAGCTGTCAAAGTAGTATTTATCCCTGGACAAATGCTGGCATTGTTTACGCTGACCGAAGGAGTTGGATTGACAGTTACTGTGGATGTTGCCGCACTTGTACAACCATTTATTGTGTAATTAACGGTATATGTTGTGTTGGAATTTGGATTGACGGAAATGCTATTTGTAATTGCTCCATTCGAAACCCATGAAAATGTACCACCTGTCAGGACTGGCACAGCCGTAAGAGTGGTAGTTTGACCACTGCAAATCGTTGGATTATTGACTGCGACAGTTGTTCCCGTAAATTGTGTAACAGGGTAGTTTGCAGATGTGGTGCTGCAGCCATTAGATGTGGAGGTAACGACAACGGTATAATTTCCAGGAGCCGTAACGGTGTATGTTGCTGAGGTGGCCCCGGGAATCGGATTGTTATTTTGCCTCCATTGATAAGTCAATCCAGCTCCGGTATTTGCAGATAACAGGAAGGATGTTAAAGTACAGTTTAATTGATTGTTTGTTCCTGTAATCGTGGCAGTTGGTGTTGCGATATTTTGAGTAATCACAATAGACGCCGTATTAGAACAGGTACCTATAGTGGTGGTAAAGTTGTAAGTTCCGGGGCTGGTAGCTGAAATAGTTGGATTTGAGCCGATTAAAACGGCGCCATTATACCAATATGAATTAGTGCCATTTCCTGTTCCGGTAAGAGAAATTGAAGCTTGGCTACAGGTTAAGACGCTTACTCCAGTATTATTCGCTATGGAAGCAACCGGAAGGGTAGGACTTGCATTTATTACTACCGCATTTGTATTTGAAGAGGGACAGCCGTTTGAGTTCACCACATTAAAAGTATAGCTACCACCCGTTAAACCTGAAAACGTATAACTCGAACCTGAACCTGAGTAAGAGTTTGTAGGAGTTACGCTACCATTTAAATAAGAGTTCACCGTCCAGTTGCCCGGAGGCAAACCTGTTAATGTAACGCTTCCAGTGGTTGACGTACAGGAGGGTTGAGTTAAGCTAGTAGTTGGAATAAAACAACAATTGGTAGAAAGTTCAATCGCACCCAATGGACCAGCAGCAGATGTTTCTGAGAAAAACCCAGTTAAAGTGGGAGTTCCCCCACACCCTCCAGTGAAAGCAGCTCCACTTCTTGTCAGAGGCATGGAAACAGCATTTACCGTTAAGGATCCGGCAAATGAAGCAAAATAATTTCTACAAGGTGATTCACGGTATCCATAAACACCAATGTATTCTCCATTATTGACGGTAATATTACATGTTTGTGCAACATTCGCCCCGGTGACGGTAAATGAAGTAATTTGAGTGCTGGTAGTAAAGGGAGGAGAAGTAAATGCAACAGGTGCGGAAGTAAATTTCACCACAAACAAGCGCTGATTGGTTGGCGATACATTATTATCATATTTAACTTTCAATCCACAAATGGTAAAATCAGTGGTTGCTTGAAAATAATACCCGTAAATGTATGGTGATACGAGGCCGGATGACACTGCCCCTGTCGGTAAATAATTCTGTGCATGCAAAGACAGTTTTGTTGCAGCAATAAGAAACACAACAATAAGTAATCTTAACTTCATGCAATAATTTTAGTTAGTTTAAACAGGTTACATAGAAACGACGCATTCCAACTTTGGTTGCCATTCAATCTTGTCAACTGATAAATTTACTAAAATTCAAATGATTCCATGAATTTTGTGGTGAAATTTCCATTACAAAAATCTTCGTTGAGCATCAGTTTTTGATGAAAAGGAATGGTTGTTTTTACACCACCAATCACATACTCACCGAGTGCTCTTCTCATTTTTGCAATCGCTTCTTCACGCGTTTGCGCAACGACGATCAATTTGGAAATCATGGAATCGTAATTCGGCGGAATTGTATATCCGGCATAGACGTGTGCATCGATTCGGATTCCATGTCCACCTGGACAATGGTAATCCGTAATTTTACCTGGGCAAGGTCTAAAGTCCTTGTATGGGTCTTCAGCATTGATACGGCATTGAATCGCATGCATTTGTGGGTAATAATTTTTACCAGAAATTTTATGTCCAGCAGCAATTAATATTTGTTCTTTAATCAAGTCAAAATTAATTACTTCCTCAGTAATCGTATGTTCAACTTGAATACGTGTATTCATTTCCATGAAGTAGAAATCACGGTTTTTG
The DNA here is from genome assembly GCA_044372485.1 of Crocinitomicaceae bacterium. Classification (GTDB taxonomy): domain Bacteria; phylum Bacteroidota; class Bacteroidia; order Flavobacteriales_D; family Crocinitomicaceae; genus UBA952. The sequence goes on along the minus strand of JBILRU010000034.1, from coordinate 14,612 downwards.
TCCACCAAAAACTCTACCGTTCCAACACCTTCGTATTTTACGGCTTTAGCTGCTTTAATAGCTGCGTCACCCATTCGTTCACGAAGCTCTTCGGTCATAAAAGGAGAAGGTGTTTCTTCTACTAATTTTTGATGGCGACGTTGGATTGAACAATCTCTCTCCGATAAATGACACGCATTTCCATATTGATCACCCGCAATTTGAATTTCAATGTGGCGAGGTTCTTCAATGTATTTTTCCATGTAAATACCGTCGTTTCCGAAAGCAGCGCCCGCTTCTTGACGAGCGGAATCCCATGCGCCTTGAAAGTCTTCTTCTTTCCAAACAATACGCATTCCTTTTCCTCCTCCTCCAGCAGTTGCCTTCAAAATGACAGGGTATTTAATGATTTTCGCTTCTTTCTTACCTTGTTCAACGTCTTTTAATAAGCCAACGGAACCTGGAATGCACGGAACGCCAGCAGCAATCATGGTCGCTTTAGCTGTTGCTTTATCTCCCATTCCTGCAATTTGTTCTGGAAGTGCACCAATAAACTTAATACCATGTTCTTGACAAACGCGTGAAAACTTCTCGTTTTCTGATAAGAATCCATATCCTGGGTGAATGGCGTCTGCATTTGTTATCTCTGCAGCAGCAATAATGTTTGGAATGGATAAGTAAGATTTCGCTGATACGGGTGGACCAATACATACTGCCTCGTCTGCAAAACGAACAGGTAAACTATCCTTGTCAGCAGTAGAGTAAACGGCAACTGTTTTGATACCCATTTCTTTACAGGTACGAATCACACGCAAGGCAATTTCACCGCGATTGGCGATTAGAATTTTCTTAAACATAGTGTAAGCTTTTTTACAGCAATTAAGCTGGATCTACTAAAAATAGTGGTTGATCGTAATCTACAGGACTTGCATTATCTACAAGAACTTTAACAATTTTACCAGAAACTTCTGATTCAATTTCGTTAAATGTTTTCATTGCTTCAATGATGCAAAGTTTGTCACCAGGTTGAATAGCGCTTCCAACGCTTACAAAAGCATCTTTGTCTGGACCAGGAGTACGGTAAAATGTTCCAATCATGGGAGACTTTACAGTAATGTAACGGGATTCATCGGTGCTTTCTGAAGCGACAACAGGAGTTGAAGCCGCTGGAACTGGTGCCTGAGCAGCAGCTTGTGGAGCAATAGCTACTGGCGCAGCAGCCTGAACGTATACTGGTTGTTCACTGAAAGACGATCCATTTTCAATGGCAATTTTAAATCCTTCGTTTTCAATTTCAATTTTACCAATTCCTGACTTAGAAACAAGTTTAATAAGGTCTTTGATTTCTTCTAAATTCATAACAATGATTTGTTTTGCAAAATTACTAATATTATGAGTTGTAAGCCCATTTCAAATAAACAGCTCCCCATGTAAATCCACCGCCAAATGCGGATAAAATAAGTGTATCTCCTTTTTTTAATTGTTTTTCATAGTCCCACAAGCACAATGGCAATGTACCCGCAGTTGTGTTCCCGTATTTCTCGATATTAATCATCACTTTTTCTTTGGATAGACCCATGCGATTTGCGGTTGCATCAATGATGCGCAAATTTGCTTGATGAGGCACTAGCCATTGAACATCATCCGAAGTCAAATTGTTTTTTTCCATGATTTTCGCAGAAACATCTGCCATATTTGTCACAGCAAATTTGAAGACGCTTTGTCCTTCTTGCTTCACGTAATGCATTCTGTTTTCAACTGTTTCAATGCTAGCTGGATGCAAAGATCCACCAGCAGGTTGAACCAAGAATTCACGACCAGATCCATCTGAATGTAAAATGAAGTCTTGTAATCCAAGTCCTTCAGTATTTGGCTCCAATAAAACCGCTCCTGCACCATCACCGAAAATCACACATGTCGTGCGGTCTTGGTAATCCACAATGGAAGTCATCTTATCGACACCAACCACAATCACTTTTTTGTATTTTCCTGTTTCAATAAATTGAGATCCTGTTGCAAGCGCAAATAGAAAACCGGAACAAGCTGCATTCACATCAAAAGACCATGCGTTTTTCATTCCCGTTTTGTCACTCAAGATATTCGCTGTACTTGGAAATGGATGATCTGGAGTTACTGTTCCGCAAATCACCAAATCGATGTCCATTGGATCAATTCCTTTTTTCTCTAAAAGTTGCTTAACTGCTGCAGCTGCCATATCTGAAGAGGCACCATTTCGCATAATGCGACGTTCTTTGATTCCTGTGCGTGAAGTGATCCACTCATCAGAGGTATCCACAAATTTGGATAGATCTTCGTTGCTTAAAATGTCCTCTGGAACGTATCCTTGTACTGCCGTTATTGCTGCTGTAAGTTTATTCATTTCTTAGTTAAATGCATCGTTTATTTTCGTTGCTAACCCAGAAGCGGCCACTTCATAAGAATGTAACAACATATTTTTGATGGCAATATCATTGGAAATACCATGACCAATAACGGCATTTCCTTTCACACCTAAAATCGGTGTACCACCGTAATTTTCGTAATTAAAACGGTCAAAATATTCATCGCGTATTCCGCGTTTACGCATCAGCGTATAAATTCCTTCTGCTTCTTTCAGTACAATGTTGCCGGTAAATCCGTCACATACAATCACGTCTGCAACGCCAGTGAACAGATCTCTACCTTCAATATTTCCGGTAAAGTTTAATTCATCTGATTCTGACAACAATTTGTATGCAGCAATGGTTAAGAGGTTTCCTTTGGAGTCTTCTTCACCAATATTCAATAATGCTACTCTTGGATTTTCAACTCCATGAACATGTTGTGAATAAAGTGCCCCCAAAACGGCAAATTGATATAGAACGTCTGCTTTACAATCAGCATTTGATCCAACATCTAACAAAATCGCATGTGATCCATCTAAACAAGGTAGGGTTGAAGTGATACATGGACGAATGATTCCAGGAACAGTGTTCAATTTGTACATGGCTCCAACCAACATTGCGCCTGTATTTCCGGTGCTTGCAAAAACATCTAAATTCGCTTTTGCCAATAAATCAAATCCTTTGGCTATCGAACTATTTGGTTTTCTTGGAATTGCTTTCGTCGGATGATCATGATAGGTAATGACCTCAGGTGCGTGTATTACTTCAAAACCGCGAAAATCTTTCCCTCGGTTAGCGAACTCACTGCGAATAATTTCTTCATCACCAAGCAGTACAATAGTGACATCACTGGAAAGAACTTCTCTTGCCAATAATGCACCATCAATAGTTGCTTTAGGAGCGAAATCACCCCCTGAGATGTCTAGACCAATCCTCATTTAGAAAACGAGATGGTTCCTTACTCTACTGTTGATTCTTTTTCTGCAACTACTTTACCTCTGTAGTATAATTTCCCTTCATGCCAGTGTGCATGGTGAAATAAATGAGGCTGACCTGTCGTAGGGCATGTTGCCACTTGATGAGCAGTCGCTTTCTTGTGCGTTCTACGTTTATCACGTCTTGTTGTGGAAATTCTGCGTTTAGGATGCGCCATAACTATGTATTTATATCAATTTAAATTCTTTAATGCTGCCCATCGCGGGTCAATATTGTCTTTTTCCTCTTTGGAATCTGGTTTCGCTTTGTATTGTTCTATGAGTCTAACCATTTCTTCATTGCATTCATTTTTTTTGTGAGCAGATCGCGCGGGCAGAGCCAACATGATCATTTCATACATTGGTTGTTGCACTTCGATTTCGTAGCTTTCTTTTGGAATGACGATCAAGTTTTCATCCTCAGATTCCTCGTCACCAAACACGTAGTAAACAGTCAAATCACCTTTGATTTTCTGACTCATTTCCTCATTACATCTAGCACAAGCAACTGAAACAAAACCCTTCATTTCGAAACTAGCTACAAGCATCGTCTCTTTTTTTTCCAAATTTAATTTCACTACTAATTTTCCGTCATCAACCAATGAATACGGCAAAGATTCAAAGAACGATTTGTCTAAAGCAAAATCGAAAAGATGCTGTCCTATCTTTAATCCAACAAATGGTATCGTATAAGGACTGATCATATCGTTTTAACAATGAACAAAAATGAATCTGCAAAATTATAAAATTTATTTCGAATTTTAAAATTATATCGGACGATCAGACTCTTTTTTCCCTCGTTCTTCCTTTGAGAAGGGTAAGGGATTTGCATGAATCTGCTTATTAAACTTTCTATTTTTAAAAATCTCAACAGCTAAATACATAGCACTTCGCATGGACAATTCATTCGCTAAATTTTTGCCCGCGATGTCAAATGCAGTACCGTGATCTGGCGATGTCCGAACAATTGGAAGGTCAGCTGTGAAGTTCACTCCGTCATCAAATGCCAACGCTTTAAATGCTGTAAGTCCCTGATCATGATACATCGCAAGAATTCCATCGAACTGATTTTTTAAATCTGAACCAAAAAATCCATCTGCTGGAAAAGGACCAAAAGCTAAAACACCTTTGTTTTTTGCTTGCTGAATCGCAGGAGAAATAGTCTCTTGTTCTTCAGCTCCTAATTTGCCATTCTCACCAGCATGCGGGTTCAAACCAAACACGGCAATTCGCGGCTTCACAATTCCGAAATCTTTTTTCAATGATTGTTCGAATTTCTCGATTTTGGATAGAATTCCTTCTTTATTGAGCGCCGAACTTACGTCCTTTATGGGAATATGTGTAGTTACCAAGGCTACTTTGAGTCTTTCTGAAACTAAAATCATCAAGGCCTCTGGAACTCCTGACATGTCCGCAAGGTATTCCGTGTGTCCAGGAAATTGGAATCCAGCCTTTTGTATGGCATCTTTGCTAAATGGACTCGTCACTAACACATCAATTTTTCCTTCGGATAAATCTTGGGTTGCAGCCTCTAATGATTTGAATGCGTAAGTCCCACCCGTAACCGTGGATTCACCAACTTGTAATTCGACTTCTTCCGCCCAAACGTTAATGACATTGATTTTTTTGTCTTGAATTTCACCAGCATCTTTACAAGAGGTATATTGGAAATCCTGAAGTTCAAACAATTTTTTATAATGTGAGATGATTTTTGTTGAACCGTAAATCACAGGGGTAAAATCTCCCAAAATGCGATTGTCCTTCAGCGCTTTAATCGTCACTTCTGGACCAATTCCATTTAAGTCACCCAGTGTGATACCGACTTTATACAATTCCTTCGTTGAAACTGGTTCTTTCGTTGTTTCTTGTTCCTTATCCATTATTTATAACGATTTTTCAAGAATTGATACAACAAACGAACTCCCGCTCCTGTTCCACCATCCCCTTTGTAATTTTCTTTTGAATCCAACCATGCCGGACCTGCAATATCCATGTGAATATAAGGAGCTTTAACGAAATGCTCTAAAAATTTCCCTGCGGAAATCATTCCAGCATTTGGACCTCCAATATTTTTCATGTCCGCGATTTTCGATTTCATATGTGTTTTGTAATCGTCCCAGAATGGAAAACGAACCACGCGCTCGTGAACATCAAAGCCTATTTTTTCTAAATCTTGAAAGTATGTATCTTCTGCATTGCCCATGATAATGGTTGCTTCTGTGCCAATTGCTCTGAGAGCAGCACCTGTTAACGTTGCGGCATCAATGACAATTTCCGGATCATATTTAGAAGAATAGGCCAAGGCATCTGCTAAAATCATTCTTCCTTCTGCATCGGTGTTTAAAACTTCGATTGTTGTACCGTCAAACATCGTGATGACATCACCCGGAGTGTAGGCATTTCCGCCCGGACGATTATCGGTTGCTGGTATCAGTCCAACGATGTGAACAGGAAGTTTTTGCAAAGCAGCATAGTAAATGACAGCTGCCATTGTTGCACCACCGGCCATGTCACCTTTCATCGTGTCCATGGAGCCTGCTGTTGGTTTTAAACTGAGTCCACCGGTATCGTAAACGACTCCCTTCCCCACTAAAACAACGGGCTTTTTATTTACCGCATTTTCCGGTTTGTATTCCGCAATGGTAAATGTTGGAGGATCAATCGAGCCCTTATTCACAGCTAAAAGCCCACCCATTTTCAGGGATTCAATTTGCGTTTTCCCAAGTACAGTCACTTGAAATCCAGCTTCTTCACCAAGCTTCGAAATAGATTCGGCTAATTGCTCTGCATTCAAATGTGAAACCGGTGTATTGACCATGTCACGTGTCCAGAAAACTGCCTTAGACATGGAAGTCAATTCGGAAAGTTGTTCACTTGTTAAAGAAGAATCCACGAAAATCTGTTTGAATTTGTAGTCCTTTGGTTTCGAGAAATGTTGTGTAAATCGATAGCTGGATAAAAGCAAACCTTCAATTAGGGCGAACAAAGCGTCATTGTTCGTCCCAATGAGTTGTATTCCTTCCTCTGAATCACAAATCAGGCCTTCTATCGTATTTCCTAAAACACGTATTTCTTCTGCTTTTTGATTCGTTTTAACAAGAAAAGTAAATCCTTCCGGACTCTTGAAATAGTCAAATTTCTTATGGCTTGATTGAAAACCTGAAATGGTTTCCACTGTTAATCCGGAGATTTGAGTCGCACCTGTTTCAAGTAAATATATTTTCGAAGCGCATTCTTGAGCTTCAGTAGAATGAATGAGTTTAATCATGATTCAAATTTTTACAAAGGTAGTAAGTTATCTTGCTTGGGAATGAAAAATATCAAGTCCATACTCTTCCAAAAAACGGTCAATTGCTCTCGGGATTGGATATTGATGCAAATCTTCGATTTTGACAAGCTCTCCGTCCTCTCGATTACTTGCATCCCGAACAATAAAATGGCAAAATAAATGTTGATGCGAAAGCACATGCCGGTATTCTTTTGACTGAAAGTGCGACGGATTAGAAGTTAAGTACTGTTCTTTTTCCTCGGAACTACTAAACTCTTTGAGGGGAAATTGATACAAATGCTGCCATATGTCTTTTTCATTTCTTTTTTGAAGGAGCATCCATCCTTTTTTTGGCTGCATCAACTCAAATACAAAAAACCGTTGTCGGACCGACTGTTTTTTCAGTTTTACTGGGAGTAAACCCATTGTCTTTTGTGTATATCCAAGGCAGTAAATTGTTAGTGGACACTCGCTACATAATGGCTGTGTTGGCTTGCAGTGCAAGGCGCCAAATTCCATCATGGCTTGGTTAAACAAGCCCGGATTCTTTCGGTCTAAAAGCTCATTGGCGAATTTCTCAAAATCTTTTTTCCCCTGCGTGGAGTTTATGGGAACGTCCCAATTGTGTAAGCGACTCAAAACACGAAAAACATTTCCATCGAGAACGGCATGCGGCAAATCAAACGAAAAAGAGGCAATCGCTGCTGCTGTATAAGGCCCAACACCTTTCAATTTCAATAAGCCCTCGTAGTTTTCAGGAAATGCCCCATCAAATTCTTCTACAATTTGTTTTGCGGTACGGTGTAGATTACGCGCTCGACTGTAATATCCGAGTCCCTGCCACAAATTCAAGACAACTTGTTCCTCTGCTTTTGCTAGGTCAAACACGGTTGGAAAAGCATCAGTAAATTTGAAATAATAAGCCATTCCCTGTTCAACTCGTGTTTGTTGAAGGATGATTTCACTTAGCCAAATGAAGTATGGATTCTTTGTTTCGCGCCAAGGAAGGGGACGCTTGTGGATGCGGTACCAGTCGCTTAACTCACCTCGAATTTGCTCCATTTGAAAATTTTTAAGAAAAAAAACAGGAAAATTAACAATATAAAGTTTCTGTGATATACTTTTGCACCGCATTAAAAATCAATTAACATCAAGAAAATATGACTAAGGCGGATATCGTAGCAGACATTGCAGAAGAAACAGGATTAGAAAGAAACGAGGCTCTTAGAGCAGTTGAGGCATTTATGAACTCAATCAAAGCGTCGTTAGCAAAAGGGAATAACGTCTATTTAAGAGGATTTGGTAGTTTCATTGTAAAAGAACGTGCACAGAAAACTGGTCGTAACATCTCGAAAAATACGACAATCATTATCCCTGCCCACAACATTCCATCTTTCAAACCATCAAAAGTATTTATTGATGAAGTAAAGAATAAGGTTAGCGTGAAATAAGATTTCGATATTTCAAAATTTTATATATCTTTGCACTCCCTTTTCTGAGGGGGTGCATTTTTTTTGAGATTCAAGTAACACTAAAATATATATTATGCCAAGCGGTAAAAAAAGAAAGAGACATAAAATGGCTACGCACAAGCGTAAAAAACGTCTTAGAAAAAATCGTCACAAGAAGAAGAAGTAATAACTTCTTATATTTGAGAAGAAAAGGAAGCTCATTGATTCTTTCAGTGAGCTTTCATTGTTTCATCCTGTAAACTTCTAATTGTGAACCTAGAACTCGTTGTCGATACCAGGTCAAATGGAATTTGGATCGCTTTGTTGCGGGACGGCAAATTAATCGAATTACACGAAGACCGTGGAAATTCAGATTTTGCTGTTGGCGACATCTATTTGGGAAGAGTACGTCGTGTAGTTCCTAGTTTGAATGCAGCATTTGTTGATGTTGGATACGAAAAAGATGCTTTTTTGCATTATTTGGACCTAGGTCCTCAGTATCATTCACTTTCTCGATTTGTTAAAGAATCGATGCAAGGAAAACAAAATGTCGCAGATCTGCAATATTTCAAATTAGAGAAAGACATTCAAAAAGACGGAAAAATTAGCAATGTACTCTCTTCATCGCAGCCCATTTTGGTGCAAGTTGCGAAAGAGCCTATATCCATGAAAGGACCTCGCTTGAGCTCCGAAGTGACGCTAGCCGGACGCTACCTCGTTCTCGTACCTTTTTCAGATAAAATTTCTGTAAGTCAAAAAATTAAAGATTCGCATGAAAAGGACCGCTTGAAGGACCTTATGAATCGAATCAAACCGAAAAACTTTGGTGTCATTATTCGAACAGTGGCTGAAAATAAGTCTACAACAGACTTAGAAACGGACCTTGAAAACTTGTTAGAAAAATGGCGCGGAATGCACGCGAATTTGAAAGGGATTCAACCTCCCCGTCGTGTGTTAGGTGAATTGAATACAACCACTTCTATTCTTCGTGATTTGTTGAATGGAGACTTTACCAACATACATGTCAATGATCCAGCTTTAGCTTTGGAGATGAAAGAATACGTTTCATCTATTGCTCCTGGACGAGAGAAAATCGTTAAAAATTACGACGGAAAAATTGACATTTTTGAACGTTTTGCGATCAACAAGCAGATAAAAGCATTGTTTGGCAAGAAAGTTCCTTTACCTAGTGGAGGATACTTGATTATTGAACATACCGAGGCTATGCACGTCATCGATGTCAATAGTGGAAACCGAAAAGGTGCCGACGGACAAGAATCGAATGCACTTGCAACGAACGTTGAAGCAGCGGAAGAAATTGCACGTGTCTTGCAACTACGCGATATGGGTGGAATTGTTTGTGTTGATTTTATCGACATGCACGAAAAAGAAAACAACAAAATTCTCTTCGAAAAAATGAAGGAATTTATGAAGTCTGACCGTGCAAAACACAACATGATTCCTCCTTCTAAGTTCGGTATCATTGAAATAACACGTCAACGAGTTCGTCCAGAAACGGACATCGAAACTTCTGAAACGTGTCCAACATGTAACGGAAGCGGAGAAGTAACTGCCAGCATTCTTTTCTCGGAAGAAATTGAAAATAACTTGAGTTATTTATTGAACGACCGAAAAGAAAAAGGAGTTACCTTGTTGGTTCACCCATACTTAGAAGCATTTTTCAAAAAAGGAATCATCAGCAAACAATGGAGTTGGTTCTTCAAATACAAACAATGGATCCCGGTTCGTGGTTTGACTGCTCACCATTTATTACAATATTCCTTCGTGAATAAATCAAACGAGGAAATTACCTTGTAATGAATCCACCTGCTTTTTCACGGGAGCAAATCATCTTTAAATTAGAAGCCTTTTGTGCTTACCAGGAACGCTGCGTCTCAGAGGTTCGAACGAAAGTCGAACGTTTGGGCGCAGATGAATCCTTGTCCGCCGAAGTAATCAAACACCTAAAAGAAAATCGTTTTTTGGACGAAAAACGCTTCGTGGAAGCATACGTTCAAGGAAAACTACGCATTAAAAAGTGGGGGCGTCAAAAAATCAAAGCGGCACTCTTTCAAAAACGGATTGACGCTAAATTGATTCAAGAAGGAATCTATTCTTTCATTTCAGACGAAGAATATCTGCATGTTTTGGAATCTTTAATTGAACGTAAAAACCGAGAGCTTTCCACAGAAAAAAATCTACAAATAAAAAAGCAGAAACTGATGAGGTTCCTGCTTTCAAGAGGTTTTCAATACGATGAATTTTCTTCCTTGAACTTGGATTAATTCGGTTTGATAATTGACTGAGCTCCCATTACCCAATTCGCTGGACCACCAGCCTCGTATCCCTTGGATCCCAATTGCGTAAAGTTTACTTTCCCGTCTTTTAGTTTATCAGCAGTAGTAAACCAACATGTTGGATAGCCACGTACAGCAAATTGCTGCTGTAACATGCGGTTTTGTGTTTTCACTTCTTCCGTTTGAATGTTCGCTCTTGGGAAATCAACTTCAACTAAAACAACGTTGTCTTGAGCCCATTTTTTAAACTCACTTTGCGTAAATACTTCTTTTTGTAGTTTCACACACCACCCACACCAATCTGAACCGGTGAAGAACAACATCATTGGCTTGTTTTCCTTTTTAGAAAGTTCAATAGCCTTGTTTAAATCTGTATGCCATACCAAATCTTCTTTTGCAGATTTTTGTGCAATTGAACTTAGGCCGGTTAGAAATAAGAATGATAATAACGCAATCGATTTCATAGAATTTTTTTTTAAAATTAACAATATTTGACGTGCTTTCCAAAAACCGTGCTAAAGTTCCAAAGAATTATTTTGATGCTATTTTCAATAAAAACAATATATTCGTTCCCTAAAACCTAAGCTTATGAGATTCATTATTCTACTCCTTTGTTTTATTCCTACTCTGCGATTTTATGCGCAAACGCCAACGCAAACGGTGCGTGGTAAAGTTTTTGATAGTGAAACAAATTTCCCCCTAAATGCCGTAAAAATTTCCATCGAAGCCAATGATGGTAAATTTTATCGAGCGCTTTCTACAACGGACGGATCATGGGAAATCACGAAAGTTCCAGTAGGAAAACATGAATTAAGCGCCAATTATTCCTTCTATGATAGCAAGTCTATGACCATCGAAGTGAGTTCCGGACGAGAATTAATTCTTCAAATTCCCTTACAAGAAAAAATCTCAGAGCAAAATGAAGTAAGAGTTCTAACAAAAAATCATGGTGAAGTCATTAACGAAATGGCTCTGCTCTCCGCACAACAATTTAGCGTAGAGGAAACAAACCGTTATCCAGGTTCTCGTATGGACCCTGCCCGTATGGCCTCCAATTTTGCCGGAGTAAATGGAGCAGATGACTCGAGAAACGACATCGTTGTTCGTGGAAATTCTCCACTTGGGGTGATATACCGAGTGGAAGGAATAGACATTCCAAATCCAAATCACTTTGCGATTGCAGGTAGTTCAGGAGGACCCGTTTCCATCATCAACAATAAAATGCTTGGAAATTCCGATTTCTTTATGAGTGCCTTTCCGGCAGAATATGGAAACAGTACTTCGGGAGTGTTCGACTTAAAATTGCGCAATGGTAACAACAAACAACATGAGTTTACAGGTCAGTTTGGATTTCTTGGAACAGAATTCTTAGCGGAAGGACCACTTTCGAAAAACGGAAAGTCATCATTCTTAGTAATGGGTCGCTATTCAACATTATCCATGTTTCAGTCTTTGGGCATTCAAATTGGAACATCAGCCATTCCGATTTATGGAGACGGCGCGTTTAAATTTAATTGGCAATTGAAAAACGGTGGACAACTTTCCTTATTTGGACTAGGTGGAGCGAGCGATATTTCCATCATGATATCCGATAAAAAAGAATATTCCCAAGAATTTTATGGTGAAGGAGACCGCGACCAGTATTTTGGTACATCTATGTATACAACTGGACTCAACTACAAGAAAACATTGAGTGAGAAAACATACATTTCTTCTACCTTGGCTTTCTCGCAAGAAGAGCAGCACACGAACCACGATTACTTGAAAGGACGTCAAGTAGATACATTAACGCAAACGATTCAGTTCGATTCCCTTTATGCGATGATGGCATACAAATACACGATTCGCAAATTGTCAAGCTATACGGCTGTTAATCACAAAATCAACAAACAACACCTACTGAAAGCGGGAATCATCTTGGATGTGATGAACATGAATTTCTTAGATTCTTGTTTAAGTGATTTGGATGATCAAAACACATGGAAAGTTCGTTGGGATTACCAAGGAACCGCAGCCTTAATCCAACCTTTCGTTCAATGGAAATGGCGTATTAATGACAACATGGACTTCTCCGCTGGACTTCACGCACAGTATTTCACCCTATCGAATAGTATTAGTCCATTGGAGCCGCGTATCGGATGGAAATACCGCATGAAAGGGAATCAGTCTATCTTTGCAGGTGGAGGTTTACATAGCCAGACACAGCCGTATTACACGTATGCGTACAAAGTTCTACCAGGAGAAGCAACAAACGCAGCAAGTAATATGAATGTCGGATTTACCAAAAGTGTCCACTCAGGAATTGGTTACGAAAAATCCTTTAACAAAGGATTCAACATCAAAACAGAAGCGTATTACCAACATTTGTATAATGTTCCTGTGTCAATTGCTCCTTCTTCCTTCTCGATGATCAACGTTGGTTCAGGATTCTCGCGTTTGTTCCAAGATTCATTGCAAAATATAGGAACTGGATATAATTACGGATTAGAGTTAACGGTTCAAAAATACTTTGATAAAACCTTCTTCTTCTTGTTTACTGGTTCGATTTTCGATTCGAAATACAAAGGAAGTGATGGAATTCTTCGAAATACCTCTTACAACGGAAACTACGTGGTGAATTTATTAGCTGGAAAAGAATTTAATATTAATTCGAAAAATACCATTGGAATTGGATTCAAAGTGACTAGAGCTGGTGGAAAACGCTACGGATTAGTCGATGTAGCTGCGTCAAACGCTGCAAAAGAAATCTTGTTTTTAGATAGTGCTTTCAACGACTACAAATTCCAAGATTATTTCCGTTTGGACTTAAAGATCAGTTGGAGAAAAAATGCGGAGAAAGTAACGCATGAGATTGGATTGGACTTAGTTAACCTTTTAAACACGAAAAACTTATTGAGCTTAACCTACAATCCTGCGATTTTACCGCAAGACCTTGCCAATCCAAATTACCAACCGTATAGCCAAAACACTCAACTAGGATTCTTGCCTATTTTCTACTACAAAATTGATTTTAAAGTGGCGAGAAAATAGTGAAATCGAAGGAACTTGGCATTTTAATTGACAAACACCATTATTCAGAAAGTAGTAGCATCCTGAATTTTTATACGCTTGAAAAGGGATACGCAAGTTTCATTTTCAAAGGAGTCAAAAAGAAAGGCAAGTCTTTGAATCAATTGGGCTTATACGAAATATGCTATTTTAAACGACCGGAAAGTGAGCTGGGCATCATCCAAACCATGGATTATGCCTGGACCCCTTCCAACCTTTACACACAGCCACAGAAAGTCATGCTGGTCTTTTTCATGGCGGATGTACTCAAGCAAACCATTAAGCAACAAGGTCCAGATCCACAGTTATTCGAATACGTTCAAGCGCAACTCATTGACTTGGAAACCCGAACGGATGACTTTATTTTCCCCACGCAATTCTTAGCTCAATACATGCAGTTTTTGGGTTACGCACCGCTTTTTGATGAAGAAGATGCCAGTGCTTTCGACATCGAACGCGGTATGTTTACCAATACACCAAGTGGAAGTAAATACGTGCAGGATCCCGTTGTATTGTCCTTCTTGAAAGCGCAGTTTTTAAAGGAAACAACGGAAAACTATCCAAAGGATGTCGTTCGAAAAGGCTTAGAAGTTTTGGTGAATTACGCCGAACTTCACCTGCCAAATTTCAGTTTGAAAGTAACGATGGAAGTGATTCGTGATACGCTGTATGCCTGATTAACGCTTGCGCGCAAAGAAATCTTTGAGCAACTGTTGACACTCCGCTTCCATGATGCCATTTGTGACCAAGGTCGCAGGATGATACAAGGATTTTTCTTGGAGTCCAGCACCACGACGCTCATCACGTGCACCAAAAACAACTTTGTCGATTTGTGACCAATACAATGCTCCAGCGCACATGCAGCAAGGCTCTAAGGTCACGAACAAGGCACATTCCTTCAAGTATTTTGCACCCAAATATTGCGATGCCGCAGTGATTGCTTGAATTTCCGCATGTGCCGTAACATCGCTTAGTTTCTCCGTTAGGTTGTGGCCGCGTGCAATGATTTGATTCTTACAGACAATGACAGCTCCCACTGGAACTTCGTCTTGATCGAAGGCTTTTTGAGCTTCCAAATAAGCCTGCTTCATGAAATATTGGTCGTTGAACGGATCTAGCATAACACAAGATTAGTAACAATCCCCTTAACCCACAAGCGAATGTTTAGAAGAATTTTAAGCTTTCTGTTGTTTCAAGCGCCCTTCTTTTTA
>JBILRU010000126.1:0-5073 GCA_044372485.1 Crocinitomicaceae bacterium | reverse complement strand
ATTTTCGAAAAATCCAATTCCAACTACATGGACCTGCCTGGTCTCTCTGTTTTAATTGGTGGAATGCTCATCATCAACTTGAATTACTGGGGATGCAATCAATACATTACACAACGCGCTTTGGGTGCGGATTTAAAAACAGCACGAGGTGGAATCTTGTTTGCCGCATTTTTAAAATTATTGATGCCTGTAATCGTTGTCCTTCCTGGAATTGCAGCATACGTGCTTTATCAAAACGGACATTTTCAAACCGAGATGTTGCAAGGGGGAGAATTGAATCCGGACCGCGCATATCCGGTTCTTTTGAATTTATTGCCTTCTGGATTGAAAGGATTGTCGTTTGCAGCGTTGACCGCAGCGATTGTTGCTTCTTTGGCTGGAAAAGCGAACAGCATTGCTACCATTTTTACCTTGGATATTTATCAAACGAAGATCAAACCTGAGGCTTCAGAGAAAACCTTGGTAAACGTCGGGAAAATTTCCATTATCGTTGCGATGCTCATTGCCATGGCAGTTTCGCCGTTTTTAGGAATCGATAAAAAAGGTGGATTTCAATACATTCAAGAATATACGGGCTTTGTCAGTCCGGGGATTTTCGCCATGTTCATTTTTGGATTCTTTTGGAAAAAGACGACCTCAAACGCGGCGCTTTTCGCAACCATTGGTGGATTCTTGTTTTCCATTTTACTGAAATTCTTACCGCTTTTTGTTTCATTGCAAGGCTTGAATCCATTTGGATTCGCAGTAAAAAATGCGAATGGAGTATACGAAATACCGTTTATTGATCGAATGGGATTTGTCTTCTTGCTTTGCGCAATCGGAATGATCATTATTAGTTTAAGAGAAACAAAACGAGGTGTCGTTCCAAACGCTATGGAAATTGACCGAAGCATGTTCCGTTTGTCCAATGGATTCATTGTTGGTATGCTCGTGATTCTATCCTTGCTCGTGGCGCTTTACACCATTTTCTGGTAGTACCTTAAATGATTTCGACCAGCAAGCGACGTTGCAAACCAATTTCAACCAATTTGAAAAAGGTAGAGAATTGAATGTCGCTCATCCCGCGCTCAATACGCGAGATGTAGCTTTTCTTCGTGCCGGTTCTTTCGGCTAATTGTTCTTGAGATAGTTTCGCTTCTTTTCGCGCAGTTTTGAGTTGTTCGCCTAGGCGAAATGCAATGGACTCACGATCGAATTGATCGCGTTTTTCACTGCCTCTTGAGCCATATTTGGCCTGCAATAATTCTTCAAATGTGCTAATCTTTTCCATGGCTGTATTCTTTTTTAAGTTTTTCTGCTAAACG
This sequence comes from Crocinitomicaceae bacterium, assembly GCA_044372485.1. GTDB lineage: Bacteria > Bacteroidota > Bacteroidia > Flavobacteriales_D > Crocinitomicaceae > UBA952. The sequence continues at coordinate 3,769 of JBILRU010000126.1, read as the reverse complement.
AATTTCTTTACTAGGCGTTTTTTGCGACTTCTTCACAAAGCAATTCGTGAGGATAATCAATTCGTCTTTTTCTTTGAAACAAAGGATGCGAATGCTCTTTTCGCTGGTTAACACACGCACTTCATAGATTCCATTTGTTGAAACAAGTTTCTTGAAGAATTTCACGGGAACTTCTCTTTCGAAACGGATGTAATCTAAGATGTAATCGATTTTTGTTTGAACCTTCGGTGTTTGATCAAAGTAAAAGCTTAAAAAACGCTCTTTATAAAATCTAAATTCTCTTATCTTCTCCAAAGTTAACTATTTAGTTTACATTTCAGTAAATTTCTCTTCATTTTTTTCAGAAAAAAATTCCATGGAATAGGTTAACGTGATTTTCTTGAACTTATTTTATTTTAATCTAAAGCAATATGTTTGTTAAATGAACTGTTTTAATCTAAGCTCTATTTGTAAAACAGTTGCGGGATATTTATCGATTACCGATGTAACAGGAAGAGATTGTAAACAAACTTGAATAAAGATGAGCAAAGGCGAAAGCCCTAATAATGGGTTGTGGTAATTCGGAAAGCTCCTTGAGTTTAGCTCCTTACCAATATATCATTCTGAAAAACTAAAAAGCTCCAGATTTGATTTCATCAACAATGGATGGATCAAGTAAAGTACTTGTATCTCCTAGGTTAGATGTGTCTCCTTCTGCAATTTTCCGTAAAATGCGGCGCATGATTTTCCCACTTCGTGTTTTTGGCAATCCAGAAACAAATTGAATTTTGTCCGGTTTTGCGATGGCACCAATGACTCTGGTTACCGTTTGAAGAATATCTTGCTTCGATAAGCTTGCATCACCGTGCTGATTTTCCATAATCACATAGGCATAAATACCTTGTCCTTTGATGTCGTGTGGATAACCAACGACAGCACTTTCAATAACACCCGTGTGCATATTGATGGCATTTTCCACTTCTGCAGTGCCGATTCGGTGTCCACTTACGTTCAATACGTCATCAACTCGTCCAGTTATGCGGTACATGCCGTTTTCGTCGCGCAGACAACCATCTCCAGTGAAGTAGTAATTCTCGTAAACGGAGAAATACGTTTGACGACAGCGCTCGTGATCGTTGTAGGTTGTTCGTATGATTCCTGGCCATGGAAATTTGATGCACAGATTTCCATTGACGCCATTGCCTTCTATTTCCTTTCCGGTATCGTCCACCAAACATGGTTGAACGCCTGGCAATGGCAAGGTTGCGTAGGAAGGTTTACTTGGTGTAACTCCAGCAAGGTTTGAGATGAGTACGCCAGCCGTTTCTGTTTGCCACCAGGTATCGACAATTGGACAATTGTTTTTACCAATGTGTTGATTGTACCAATTCCAAGCTTCTTCGTTGATTGGCTCACCAACGGATCCAAGGACTTTAAGCGAACTTAAGTCTTTGTCAACGACGTGTTCTAATCCGAATCCCATTAAGCTACGAATGGCGGTTGGTGCAGTGTATAAAATGTCAACTTTAAATTTGTCAACGATGTCCCAAAATCGTCCAGCATCCGGATACGTTGGAATCCCTTCAAACATTAAAGATGTTGCGCCCGCACTCAATGGACCGTAAATGATGTAGCTATGTCCGGTAATCCATCCGATATCTGCTGTGCAGAAATGAATTTGTCCGGGTTGGTATTGGAATACGTTGACAAATGTATAGTTTGTCCAAATCATGTATCCTGCGGTTGTATGAACCACACCTTTCGGTTTTCCTGTCGAGCCGGATGTATATAGAATAAAGAGAATATCTTCCGCATCCATTTCTGTCGCTGGAAAAAATGGATTTCCTGCCTCCTCCACTTTTTGGATTTCATCCGTCCACCAAACATCACGTCCTTTTAGCATGGAAACAGGTACGCGTGTTCGCTCACAAACGATGACACGTTCGATGGTTTTATTGCCAACTAATGCATCATCGATTACTGATTTCAAAGGAATGTCCTTTGCGCCACGAAACGCACCGTCACAGGTAAGGATAAAACGAGCTTGTGCATCATCCAATCTATCTGCAATTGCTTGAGCGGAGAATCCTCCAAAAATAATGGAATGAATTGCACCGATGCGCGCGCAAGCTAATGTGGCGATCGTCAATTCAGGAATCATCCCCATGTAAATACAGACGCGGTCTCCTTTCTGAACACCATTATTTTGGAGGACATGAGCAAACTGCATCACTTTCGCGTGCAATTCTGTATAGGTATAAGTGATTGAGGATTCGTTTGGATCATTGGCTTCCCAAATCAATGCAGCCAGATCACCTTTGTCCACTAAATGTCGATCGAGGCAATTTTCGGTGATGTTTAGGGTTCCACCTTTGAACCATTGAATGGAAGGTACTGTGAAATTCCAATCCAAGACCTTGTCCCACTTTTTTTTCCATTGGAAATTCTCAGCGATTTCCGCCCAAAATTCTTCGGGTTGATCAATGCTTCTTTGATAGGCGCTATGGTATTCAGCTAAAGAACTAATTTGATAAGGATACATGTTTAATTACTTGGGTCACGAAAATACATTCTCAATAAAAGGAAAAGTAGCGATTTTCGTTCAGATGTTAGTATAAAACTCACAAGGAAATTAAGGAATAATCTCCACCGCTACTTCATTTCTACGGTTGATGATATCCCACGGAGCATTGTAACCCATGTACATGAATCCACCCGTAGCTTTTAAGTTGTGTTTTTGGATTATATTTTTCAAGACAGCAATATGGCTTTCGATACGTTCATCATTGGAGTATCCACCATAGCGAACGACAAGCAACACTTTAGAAACCTCTTCTTGAATCGTTACGTTTTTGTTCGATGGATTCGGAAGATCATCTTTCTTATATTGACTCGGCATCACGAAGTACATCGTTGCTGAATCATTCAATTCCATCACAACCGGGGAAGTCATCGCGATTTTCTGTTCCTTTTCATTTCCACCAAAGATATATCCAGCAATGCTGCGGAATCCATCACTTCCTGAATTCTCGAAGGATTTATCCTTTACACTCGTTTTTGCGACAATCATATTTGGATACTGTCGCAGTTCGATGTTCTTTTCATAGGACTTTAGAACCGTGTATTTCGGCATTTCGATGTTGGAGTAACGGAAGGACATAACAATGACGAATAAAATAATGAGACTAAAGAAACCGATAAGGATATATGTCATTTTTTTCATGTGTTTTCTTTTTAGAACAAACCAAGCAAGTTTTGGTTTCGTTCAAAACTTATAATCTGAAAATTACGTAAAAATCAATTGGCTGCAACAGGATTAATCGATTTCACCTCATTTTTTTTGGAAAAAACTCATCATTTATTGAAAATTGTATATCTTTGCACTCACAAATGGCCTTGTGGCGCAACTGAATAGCGCATCTGATTACGGCTCAGAAGGTTTCAGGTTTGAATCCTGACAAGGTCACAAGCAAAAACCCAGCACGCAGTGCCGGGTTTTTTTGTTTTTATAGCGTTCAAAATTTATTTTGATAAGCGTATAAAAACAAAAAAACCCGCAAATTGCGCAGCAATTTTGGGTTTATGCTTGTTATGAACTCCCCACAAGGAATACGCGCCAGCGTAATCCTGGACCTTTAGTTCCACATTCATGTTGATAAGCGAAAAAAACAAAAATACCCGAAAAATTGCGTAGCAATTTTGGGTTTTAGCTTGTTATGAACTCCCCCCCCCCCCAAGGAATACGCGCCAGCGTAATCCTGAAACCCATTTTACAGAGCGTTGAGCGAGA
>JBILRU010000071.1:0-11105 GCA_044372485.1 Crocinitomicaceae bacterium | reverse complement strand
ACTGTGAACCCACACCGACACTAAATACAACTTCCGAACGATTTCCTTCAGATAAATAGTGGTGGTAAGACTTCGCGATTAAACTTAATTCTTGTTGCGCATTTGCTCCGATTTGCTGTAACTCGAATCCATTGAAATATGGAATACAAGTGGAGTGATTTTGATAAGTCAATTCGTCTGAAAGCAACACAATGTGCGAAAGCTGTTCCTTCGTTAACTGTGTTGTTAATTCGCTGATCTGGGCTTCTCTTTGTATGAGTACCTCTGTGCGGATGTACGCCAATTCAATTTGATCAAACACCAAAGTCCAATCTACTTGTTCATTTTCAATGCGAATAAACAAAGCATTCGCGCCTTGCATTAAAGCAAGGAGGATTCGTCGATTACTTTCTTTTTCATCCACGATGCGCTCGAAATGCACGCTGTTTACTTCATTCGATTCTGATGGTGTAGAAATGTTGAGTAATTGTGCTGGGACGTCTGTAATGTTTAACGCCAAGTCTTCAATGGTATCATTAAATTCAATTTGTTCCGTTTGACCGCGTAATTCTTTGTGAATTTGGAGTACCCAATCTTCATGAGCAACGGGTTCAAATGGGTAGTTTAAATTGGACATAGCTGTCTAAAGTTTCTTTTTTCAAATATACGACAGAAGTTTGAATTGAACTTCGACTAAACGATTAGAATCGACAAGTTATGGCTTGATTCAATCGAAAAATGTATTTTAGTTGCATCAATTCAGTGATTGTGAAACAACTCGTCATTTTATTCTTTATTTCCTTGTCTTTATCCGCTTTGGGTCAAACGAATTTCACCAATGGAGCTCGTTCTTTATCCTTGGCAAATACTAGCGTGACACTCAACGATGTTTGGGCGCAAGTGAATAATCCTGCGGCGCTTGTTGGAATCAAAAAGCAAGTATTCGGTATCAGTTACCAAAATCGATTTGGATTAAAAGAATTACAGTCCCAAGGAGTGGTGTATGCCATTCCGGTGAAAAAAGTAGTCCTTTCCGCTGGAAGTCAACTTTACGGTTACCAACAATACCGAACGATGAAAAGCGGTCTTGGTGTTTCCATGGCACTTTCAGAAAAGGTATCTATGGGCGTAAAGTTAAACCATCACCTCCTTCGTTTGAATGAAAACTATGGAACTTCCTTTTCCTTTAGTGCAGATCTTGGATTAATGGTGAGGTTCAATGAACATATAAATTTCGGATTCGCTGCGGTCAATCTAGGTCGCTCAAAAGTGTCTCCGAATCTCAATGAACGCTTGCCAAGTGCGTTGCGATTAGGAATGAGTTACCGTTTATCGGATCAGTTAGTTGTGTTAGCTGAACTTGAAAAAAATGTCATTTCGCCACTTCAAGTAAAATTAGCAACGGAATATAAGCCAAGTGCGAAATGGTATTTTCGTGGGGGAATCTCAACGGCTCCTTTGTCCTTCGCCTTTGGGGTTGGTGGACGATTTAAAGATCAGTTTCAGTTAGATTTTGGAACGGCCTATCATCAACTGCTCGGTTGGTCGCCACATGTGTCTTTTCAATTTGATGTAAAGTAAGATGAGATTCCTCTGCTGCTGTTTGCTTCTGCTGTCCCTTGGGGACGTTTTTGCGCAAGACCGCAGTGAAATTATTCAGCAACGCATTGAGTTTATCTCTGAACAAGTGCAGTCCGAAAACATGGACCTAACCAACATCATCGAACAGCTGAATTATTATTTCGATCATCCCATCAATCTCAACACAACCACTGGTGAAGAACTGGAGGAATTGTATTTACTTACGGGTGTTCAGATAAACGATGTATTGTTACACCGTAAAGCCTTTGGTAAATTCATCTCCATCTATGAATTGCAAAGTTTGAACTATTGGGACCTTCAGGTGATCCAATTGGTTCTTCCTTTCGTTCACGTGGATGACCGTCTCGATCAATTGCACATTACGTGGAAAGAAGCGATGAAACAGGGACAATTCGAAGAATACATACGTTACCAACCCATGATGGAGTCCAAAGCGGGATATCTCGATGTCAGTGATTCCGTTCAACAAGCTTCGAATAAGTACTATTACGGAAATGGTGATCGCTACTATTCCCGTTTTCGCTACACCTACAAGACGAATATTTCCGTGGGAATAACCGCCGAAAAGGACGCAGGAGAACAGTTTTTTCGTGGAACGCAGAAACAAGGTTTTGATTTTTATTCCGCTCATGCGTTTTTTAAAGGTGGAAAGTATTTGAAGTCGGCGGTCATTGGCGATTATCAGATTCAAGTTGGACAAGGACTAAACCTTTGGTCCAGTTATGCCTTTGGTAAAACAGCTGATCTGACCACCATGAAGCGAACAGCGATTCCCATTCGTGCTTATACCTCTGTGGATGAATCTCGTTTCTTGCGCGGTGCTGCCGCGGATTTTGGATACCGAAATTGGTCCTTGCTTCTGTTTGCTTCACAAAAGAAAATGGACGGTGTCACTTTATCCGATTCAACATACGATGAGTTGGAATTCGTTTCGACAATTGATTTAACAGGCTTGCACCGAACGACGAATGAAATCGCGAAAAAGAATGGACTGAACGAGCGAATTTTGGGTGCGAATGTCCGGTATGTCAATGGTGCTTTTCGCTGGGGTGGAGCACTGGTTCACCAAGGATACGATAAGCCATATGCCAAGGACATTCAATACTACAATCAATTTGATTTCCGTGGAACAACCTTCACTTCAGTGAGTTCCGATTACAGTTATGTATTTAGAAACATGAATGTCTTTGGAGAAGTTTCCAAGGTCCTTCGTCCGGATGTTTCCGCTCAAAACGGATGGGCAATGGTGCATGCCGCGATGATGTCCCTGGATCCAAGATTTAGCTTTGGTGTTTTGTACCGCAACTACCAAAAGGATTATCAAACCTTGTACAATGCTGGATTCTCTGAAGGAAGCAACACGCAAAACGAAGAAGGGACGTATGCAGCAGTCAAATGGAAACTTGCTTCCGCTTGGTCCTTAAACGCGTATGTCGATTTATTTAAATTTCCATGGATGAAATATGGCGTCGATTCACCATCCTACGGACATGAAATTTTGCTGCAACCGGTTTACAGGCCATCCAAAACCTTTGAGATCTACGGACGTTTTCGTCAACAAGTGCGTCAGAAAAACAGCCGAGATAGCGATGGAACCGTCACGGAAATCGAAGATGTCATGCAGCGCAATTACCGTTTGAATATGTCCTGTGTCTTAAACGAATTCATCTCGCTCAAAACGCGTTTGGAATATGTAACGATTCACCGAGCGAGCAATACTCCGGAGCAAGGGATGATGTTTTCGCAGGATTTAATTTTTAAACCGAAAAGTAGTCCTTTTGATCTGTCGCTGCGTTTTGCTCTGTTTGATACGGATAGTTACGATACGCGCATTTACACCTTCGAAAGCAATGCCTTGTACGTATTTGCTGTTCCAGCGTATTATTACCAAGGAAGTCGTGCGTATGTATTGTTGCGTTACAGTTTTTGGCGTTCGTGTGATTTATGGATCAAGTATGGCGTCTTTTTATACGAAAATCGCAGCTCAATTAGCTCTGGAGCGGAGCAAATCAACGGAAACCGAAAGTCTGATTTGCTTATCCAGCTTAGGATTTCTATTTAATTTGAATTTTTTTTCAAAAAAACTGATACGTTTTTAAAATTTAAGCGTTATCCCTTTAAGTGAGGACTGCAAGCCTCGCGATCTCCAAAAAATCAAACTAGAACTAAAACCAGAACTTATGGCTGTCAACATGACTTACCATCAGAGTGCATTTCGTCTGGATGAGGAAATGAAACTCGTTGAACGTGCGAAAGAACATCCGCGTTATTTTGCTCCTTTGTACGAACGTTACCACGAAGCGATTTTTCGCTATGTGTTCAAACGTGTGGATGAAACCGAAAGTGCTTATGACATCACTTCTTGTGTATTCATCAAAGCAATGGGTAGCATCCAGAAATATGAGAATAGGGGAGTGCCTTTCTCTTCTTGGTTATTTCGCATCGCGAAGAGTGAGTTGTATCAATCTTTCCGCGATAAAAAGGCACGTCGTACCGTGAGCATCGATTCCGTAACCTTAAAACAAGTGATGGATGATTTCACAGATGACAGCAGCGAGGAAAACCGCGCAAAATTAATGGTGGCTTTAGGAAAACTAAAGGAAGCACAATTACAATTAATCGAAATGCGTTTTTTTGAAAAACGTTCTTTCAGAGAAATTGGTGAAATTGTCGGACTTTCTGAAAATAACGCAAAAGTAAAAACGTTTCGTGCGCTTTTGAAATTGAAAGAATTGTTTAATAAAAAAGAATGAACATGATAAAATTTCTACTGGACAGGGAAGAGCCTAGCTCCGAACAAATCCGACAACGAATGGATTTTGATTCCATTTATGGTGGAGTAAAATATCAAAAATGGATCATGAATCCTTGGATTTATGTGCTAGGTGGTGTTTTTACAGCATTGATTTGGTTCTAAACTTTGGTATTTCCCTGCGATGTAGAAATTAGTTTTTACATTTGTATATGTACCAAATCGTTCGTTCCATTTTGTTTCGCTTTGACGCGGAAAAAGTCCATTATTTTGTTGTTGGACTCCTACAGTTCATCGTGAAATTTCCACCAACAAAGTGGATTTTTCGTTCCATGTATCACGTAGAACATCCCGCTTTGGAACGTGAATTCATCGGTTTAAAATTCCCTAATCCAGTTGGACTTGCTGCGGGATTTGATAAAAACGCCAAGTATTTTAACGAAATGGAAAGCTGTGGTTTCGGATTCATTGAAATCGGAACCGTAACTCCCTTGGCTCAACCAGGCAACGAACTACCACGATTGTTTCGTTTGAAAAAAGACGAAGCGATTTTGAATCGCATGGGATTCAATAACGACGGTGTTCAAGAAGCCTTGAAACACTTGAAGTCCAGAAAAAATCACCAGCTCATCATTGGTGGAAACATTGGGAAGAATAAATGGACTCCCAACGAAGAGGCTCTGAATGATTATGTGATTTGTTTTGATGCCCTATTCGATGAGGTTGATTATTTTGCCGTAAATGTTTCCTCACCGAATACGCCCAATTTACGTGCCTTGCAAGATAAAGCTCCTTTGATGGAGTTATTATCCACCTTGCAGCAAAAAAACGAAGCGAAAGCGAATCCCAAACCTATTTTATTGAAAATTGCACCAGATTTGACGAACGAACAATTAGATGAAATCATCGAGATTGTACAGGAGACAAAAATCGCTGGACTCATAGCAACAAATACGACGATTAGTCGAGAAGGATTAATCACCCCGAGTGCGGAAGTGGAAGCTTTGGGCGCTGGTGGAGTTTCTGGTAAACCCTTAACAAAACGTTCGACTGAAGTGATTCGCTACATTCATACAAAGTCCAATGGAAGTATTCCCATGATGGCAGTTGGTGGAATTCACACGGCAACCGACGCATTGGAGAAACTAGATGCAGGAGCAACTTTGGTTCAATTATATTCTGGATTCATCTACGAAGGACCCGGATTGATCAAGGAAATCAATCAAGCATTGATCAAAAAAGCACAGCATGCCTAGTTTGAAAATCGTTGAGTGTCCGAGAGATGCGATGCAAGGATTGCATGAATTTATTCCAACGGAATTAAAAACGCAGTACATCAATCAACTGTTGAACTGTGGATTCGACACCATCGATTTTGGAAGTTTTGTTTCTCCGAAAGCCATTCCGCAGATGCGCGATACAGCCGAAGTGTTGAAGGGATTAAACCTGAATACTTCTTCCAAATTATTGGCGATTGTTGCCAATGAGCGCGGAGCAAACGATGCGGCGTCCTTTGATGAAATTCAGTGCCTAGGATACCCATTTTCCATTTCTGAACAATTTCAACAACGAAATACGAACACGTCCATCGAAGATTCCTTGTTTCAAGTGGAAAAATTACAATCCATTGCGCAACAATCAAAGAAAGAATTGGTGGTATATCTTTCTATGGGATTCGGAAATCCTTACGGTGAGGAATGGAATCCCGAATTGGTTTTGAGTTGGTCGGAACGGTTACACAAAGACTTTGGCGTTTCCATTTTAGCACTGTCGGATACGATTGGTTGTGCGGATCCAAGGGATGTGCGAAATCTGTTTCCCATCCTTCAATCTGCATTGCCAAATGTGGAATTTGGTGCACATTTTCACACCGTTCGCGAAAAAGCAGCGGCGGTGATTGAATCCGCTTACGAAGGTGGATGTCGTCGTTTTGACACAGCCATCAAAGGATTTGGCGGTTGTCCAATGGCGAAAGATGAGCTCACAGGAAATCTTGCCACAGAGCAGTTGACAGCGTGGATGAAAGAACGACAGATCGAAACCGGATTGGACATGGATGCTTTTCAAAAAGCGTTTCTTGCCTCAAGCACTATTTTTAATTCGTAATTTAGAAGCATGAATCGATTAAAAACGAAAAAAGGCCTACTCATCATATTTGTGACATTTGTTGTTGTGGTGATCATGGTAACAATGAACCAGAAATCTAATCAGCCAACGGTGACAGAAATTCCGAAAAAAGAAACGTCCCGCATCGAATACATTTCCACTGACTTCAATCAAAACACCTTCACAGATGGAAATGAGTTGAAATTATTGAAGGAATTAAAGATATGTGATACAACGATTATCGACGGTCAACTCGGATCATGCTCACCAAAGTTTTTCCGTTTTTTCAAATTGAATGATGCTGTTTCACTGAAAAATGCCTTTTTGCTGTTGGTCAATGGAGCTGCCTATCCGAATGACCCTGAAAACTTTAAATCCAGACGTATCCTCATTTTTGAACGCGAAAAAGGTCAACTTGTATTGACGAATACCATCAAAGGAAATGTGATTGAGCGCAGAAAAAATGGACCGTCGACTTACGATGATTTGGTGATTCGTTTTCGTTTAGATGAGTACGATGAGGCCTACCATTGTGTCTTCAAGTGGAAGGATGGCAAATACGAATTCAGCAGTTGTGAGGAACTTTATTCTTACAATTGCAAAGGAAAAGTGAAGCCAGAACTCATTGATTCCGTTTCGATTGAAGTGAACAAAATCCTCCATGACGAAAAGTTACTTTTTTAGTTCTCTCCTGCTTGTTTCCTTGTTGAGCGCATGTTCAGGGAGCATCCGCACGGACTATGTCGATTTCACACAAGGTTTTACGGATGGAAACAGCAAGGTTTGGATGGTAGAAAAAACCATATCGCCAGATGGAGCAGTAATCTTGAAGCAATCCTTGCAACAGGAAGTCATCATTTTTTACCAATCCGGAAACTGCCTACTCACGAATCTTCAAAAATTAGCAGCTGGAAAAGGAGTTCATGGAAAGATGGAGTTTGATCACGAAAAACACTACGTCACGTTGATTTTTCCGGATGAAAAACGTGAATTTGAATTTGAATTCACCAATGAAAATCTCTTGATTCTTTATCCACTCGAAGGCTCTGATTACACCAACGCCATGGAATTGATTCCGTTTCCAGAGTTGAATTAAAACCCCTCATACGCTCCTAATCCAAATAGGGCGAAATCGTATTTCGCTGGATCGTTTGCGTCAAAGGAACGGAAGGTATCGATGAGTTCTTCGTTTGTTTTCCAATCGTTCTGTGTACGGGTGAGGAGTCCGAGTTTGCGTGCGACATTCCCCGTGTGTACATCGAGGGGAATCATTAATTCGGAGGTGGAAATGCTTTTCCAGATTCCGAAGTCTACGCCTTTGTCGGCTGAACGAACCATCCATCGAAGGAACATGACCAAGCGTTTCGCCGCGGAACCGGAAGCGGGATTGGAAATGTGTTTGTGCGTTCTGGACAAATGTTCACCCTTGAAAAATTCCTTGCGAAAGTGCGTGATGCGCATTTTTAAGTCGTCTGTGTCCTGTTGTTTGGAAAAAGCAGCTTCGAGTCCTTGGTCTTGGTAAAGTCTGTGCAAACACGCAAAAAAGCCACCAAGGTCTTCGTTGTTGAAAGTGCGGTGGACAAACGATGTTGGAATCTCGCCCTGGTAGGACATGATGTAGTCATAGGGCGAATTTCCCATGATGTCGATGATGCGTTCTCCACTTTTTACAATGCTTTTTCGGTTTCCCCACGCAATCATGGATACAAGAAAGGCAACAATTTCAATGTCCTCTTTCTGGCTAAATCGATGGGGGAGTTGAATGGGATCTTCTTCCAAAAAATGTCCTTGCTCGTAGAAGTACGCTTTGAAATCTAGGAATTCTTTTAATTCACTTGGACTCACAGCGTTTAGATGAAATTTCCATCACGCATCACCAGGGAACGGTCCGCCATTTGTGCGAAGGATTCGTTGTGTGTGACAATCACGAAGGTTTGCTTGAATTCTTCGCGCAATTGGAAAAACAATTCATGCAATTCCTGTGCGTTTTTGGTGTCCAAGTTTCCGGAAGGTTCATCCGCGAAGATCACCGCAGGTTGATTCATTAAGGAACGACAAACCGCGACGCGTTGTTGCTCACCTCCGGACAATTCCGACGGTTTGTGTGTCGTACGGTGTCCAATGTTTAGTTTCTGAAACAAGTGCTGTGCGCGTTCTTCCGCTTCTTTTTTGCTTTTCCCACCAATTAAAGCGGGTAACATCGCATTTTCCAAGGCGGAAAATTCTGGTAACAATTGATGAAACTGGAAGATGAATCCAATGGATTTATTGCGGAAATCCGCCAATCCTTTGGAGGAAAGTGTAAATGGATTGATGCCATCAATGAGCAATTCACCTTTGTCCGGACGATCCAAGGTTCCTAATATTTGTAGTAAGGTTGTTTTTCCAGCGCCGGAAGATCCAACGATGGAAATCACTTCCCCAGAAGCAACAGTTAAGTCAACGCCTTTCAAGATAGAAAGATCGCCGTACGCTTTTTGTATTCCTGTTGCCTTTAGCATTTAGTCTAGTTTTAGGTTGTGACCCATTTTGTCGCGCTTCGTCTCTAAGTAATGTTGATTGTGGACATTACTTTCGATTTCCAAAGCGACATTTTCAACGATTTCTAATCCGTAGCCAATCAATCCGGTACGTTTCTTTGGGTTGTTGGACATCAAACGCATTTTAGAAATTCCGATGGAACGGATGATTTGCGCTCCAATTCCGTAATCTCTTTCGTCTGCTTTGAATCCTAATTTCTCATTTGCTTCGTAGGTGTCTAATCCTTCTTCTTGCAATTTGTAGGCTTTCAATTTATTCAAAAGTCCGATTCCTCTTCCTTCTTGATTCATGTAAACAATAGCGCCTTTTCCTTCTTTTTCAATGACTTCCATTGCTTTGTGCAATTGAGGTCCACAGTCGCAACGACATGAACCAAAAATATCACCGGTTAAGCAAGAGGAATGTACACGAACCAAAACAGGCTCATCTTTGTCCCATGTTCCTTTTGTCAATACCAAATGATCTTGGTCGTTGCTCGTGTCTTTGAACGCGCGCAATTGAAAATCACCGAATTCTGTCGGCATGTGAACGGAAACTTGTTCTTCAATCAAGGACTCATGTTCCACACGGTATTTGATCAAATCCTCGATGGAAACTATTTTTAAATCGAATTTTTTCGCGATTTCAATCAAACTTGGGACACGTGCCATCGTTCCATCTTCATTCAAGATTTCAACGATTACACCTGCTTCTTCGAATCCAGCTAAACGTGATAAATCCACCGCAGCTTCTGTGTGTCCTGCACGACGCAAAACGCCGCCCTTGCGTGCTCGCAATGGAAAAATGTGTCCAGGTTTCCCTAATTCTTCCGGTCGGATTGTTGGGTCAATTAAAGCCAAAATCGTTTTAGAGCGATCACTCGCAGAGATTCCTGTTGTACATCCGTGTCCAATTAAATCGATGCTCACCGTAAACGGTGTTTCGTATGCAGCAGAATTGCTTTGCACCATCATTTCTAAGCCCAATGCATTGCAACGTTCTTCACTGATTGGAGCGCAGATCAATCCGCGTCCGTGTGTCGCCATGAAATTGATGACTTCGGGTGTCGCGTTTCTTGCTGCTGTTAAGAAGTCGCCTTCGTTTTCACGTCCTTCGTCATCCACCACAATGACTACGCGTCCTTGTTGGATTTCTGAAATGGCTTCTTCTATCGTATTTAATTGAAAATTCATGTGCTAAAAATAAGGATTTTGAGTGTCTTGATGGTAGGAGATTAAGCGATTTTTTTTAAAGTTTCTAAATAATAGTTCCAGAATTTCTGAACAGAAGAAATTTGTACTTTTTCATCCGGTGAGTGAGCTGCGCGGATATTTGGTCCGAAGGAAATCATGTCCACTCCTGGTAAATGTTTGCTCAGAATTCCACATTCGAGTCCAGCGTGACATGCTTTTACTTTTGGATTTTCTTGGAACATTTCTGTATAAAGCGATTCCATCAAACGAAGAACTCCTGAATTTGGATTCGGTTTCCATCCTGGATAATCGCCTGTTTGTTCAACGTGACATCCGGCATTCTCGAAGGCTCCACGCATCACCATACACACTTCGCGTTTGGTTGATTCAACGCTACTACGTTGCAAAGATTGTGAAACAAAACTTCCGTCCTTGATAATGATTCTTGCTAAACTAGAAGAGGTTTCCACCAATCCAACGATGTCTGGACTCATGCGGTAAACGCCATTGTGAACGGAACAAAGCAAGGAAATGATTTTCGAGAAATCGTTCTCGTCCATCGCTTGTTCTGCTGTCGCTGTCGCTTGAAGGTCAAATTGACAATTTGGTTCAATGCTTACGTATTCTTCTTTCAACGTTGCGGAAACCTCAGCGAAAATAGCTTTCACTTTGGCTACATCCGTACTGGAAATCACTGCAGTTGCTTCACGCGGAATGGCATTACGCAAACTTCCACCATCGAAGGAAATCAATTGGATGTTTGTCACTTGTTTCATTTCCCAAAGGATTCTCGCCATCCATTTGTTCGCATTTCCACGTCCTTTGTCGATATCCATTCCGGAATGACCGCCCAACAATCCGCGAACGGAAAGGGTGAACGTTTCTCCTTCCACTGGAACTTGTCCGTAAGTGTAGGTCGTATTCGTGTCGATTCCTCCCGCGCATCCGATGGA
>JBILRU010000100.1:0-7734 GCA_044372485.1 Crocinitomicaceae bacterium | reverse complement strand
CGTCGTCGTCTTCGGTGTCAATGTTCAATAGGATCGATCCACTCAAAAAGCTTGGGTCCATTTTGATGGCGCCAGTCATTCCTGTTTCTTCATCCACCGTGAAAAATGCTTCAACCGCTGGATGTGGAATATCTGTCGAGGACAAAATTGCCATTATCGCTGCGACACCCATTCCGTTGTCCGCACCAAGTGTTGTTCCGTTTGCACGTACCCAATCACCATCGACAATCATTTCGATTCCTTGTTGATCGAAGTCGAAAGTCGTGTCGGAATTCTTTTGATGAACCATGTCCAAGTGCGCTTGAAGAATCACCGTTGGACGATTTTCCATTCCCGCAGTTGCTGCTTTGTAGATGTAAACGTTTCCGATGGCATCTTCCACTGTTTTCAAGTTCAATGAGTTTCCAAAATCGATCATGAATTGACGCACGCGTTCTTCTTTTTTCGAAGGACGAGGAACGGCATTCAAATCAGCAAAATGCTTCCATAATGCGTTTGGTTGTAGGTCTCTTACTGACATAATCAAGGGAATTTTGGGTATTGTAAAAAATCAGGGTCTCTTTTTTCCAAGAAGGCATGTTTTCCTTCTTGCGCTTCTTCTGTTAAATAATAGAGTAGGGTAGCATCGCCAGCCAATTCCATTAATCCGTGTTGTCCGTCTAGTTCAGCATTCATTGCACGTTTGATCATGCGGATTGCCAATGGACTTCTTTTCATGATCGTTTTTGACCATTCAACAACGGTATCTTCTAATTGGTCAAATGGAACAACTTTGTTGACCATGCCCATTTTTTCTGCTTCTTCAGCGGTGTATTGGTTGCAAAGGAACCAAATTTCACGAGCTTTTTTCTGTCCGACGTGGCGCGCCAAGTAAGAAGAACCGAATCCTCCGTCAAAACTTCCCACTTTCGGTCCAGTTTGACCAAAAATTGCATTTTCTGAAGCAATCGTTAAATCACACACGACGTGAAGTACGTGTCCACCACCAATCGCATATCCATTCACCATGGCAATAACTGGTTTAGGCAGGGAACGAATGGCTTTGTGTAAATCCAAAACATTTAATCGAGGTACACCATTTTCAGAAATGTATCCACCAACACCTTTTACGTTTTGATCTCCACCTGAACAGAATGCTTTGTCGCCTTCACCGGTAAAAACAACCACGTTGATGTCCGGACGTTCGCGACAGATGTTCATCGCGTCCAACATTTCGAAATTCGTCTCTGGACGAAACGCGTTGTATACGCGTGGACGATTAATCGTGATTTTACCAATTCCTTCGAAGAACTCGAATTTAATGTCTTCGTATTTTTTAATTGTTTGCCAATTACGCGTAGCCATAAAAAAAGTTTTTGCAAAGGTACAACATCCGACGTCAATGGAATGTTTCTTTTTGAAGAAAATAGCTACCCAATTCGGACAGAAGTCATGCTTGAACTTTCTGATAAATGGATCATTTCAATTCCTTTAACTTTAGAAGAGAATGTGAGCGTCAATTGATTTGAATTTCATCGATGAAAATCCAAGGCATACTTCCTTCGCCAGGAAGCCCCATTGGAATTTTTGATGAACCCGTAATCGTTATTCGAATCGTTTGAGTTTTTCCTTTGTAAGGGAGGTTCCAGATTTCAGAGTTTGGGGCATAGGAATCCAAGCTTGGACCTTCTGCCATTCCGATTCCATCGGTGCGTTTCGGTAAAACGGATTCAATTTCCACTTGATGAGGCGCATGAATCCAACTGTTTTCGTCTTGCAGGAAACTTACTTTCACTTCGCGGATTTTCGTAATTTTTCCAAGGTCAATTTCCAACACAATGACATTCGTATCAAAGCCAATCCATTCGTGTCCTTTCCATGGACGCGCACCTAATTGACCATCGACTAAAACGATGTCTCCGCCGTTGTATTTTGGACTCGGTTGCGTCACAAAGCGAACATTCGCTCCAAGCGCTAAGTGATTGGTGATTTGGATCGTTTGACGAATGCTTTCGTCCTCCGGATGAATCGTCACCGTTTCCGTTTTTGTCTTTTTCTTGCTGCGCGTGAAGGGAAAGGAAATGGAAGTTTCTTTCAGTTTTCCGTTTTCGATGCTTTGTCCAGTCGACTTTAATTCGATTCCCGTATTTGTGCGCAACGTTTTCACTGAAGCCTTCAAAGCACTTTTTGAATAATTGACTTTCCATCGATCCAATTGCGGAAAGTGATCTTGAACGAGCACGGATAAAAAGACATCGTAGGTCGGTTTGTTGATACACCAAAGCGCTTCGCTCAAGGCAATAGCACGTGGATACGTCATGTATTCCACTTTGGGAAAAGTAGGAATGTATTCTGTCCAAATGTTCGCTTGTCCACCTAAAATGTACGACGAAACTTCCGGACCTAAATCTGGAGGAATCGGATTGAACGTAAAGACTTTTTCCAAGGACGTGTAGCCGCCAATCGCTAAAGGCTCATCTTTCCCTTTTCCTTGGTAATGATCGAAATAACAGTGCGATCCTGGAGTCATCACGACGTAATGTCCTTGCTTCGCTGCTTCCAATCCGCCATCGAATCCACGCCATGACATCACCGCTGCATTGGGCGAAAGTCCACCTTCGAGGATTTCATCCCAACCAATGATTTTTTTTCCTTTCGCTGTCACGTATGCATCCATTTGGCGAATGAAGTAACTCTGCAATTCGTGTTCGTCCTTTAAGTGATTTTCTTTCATGATGTCCTGACACTTCGGACAACTGTGCCAGCGTGTTTTCGGTGCTTCATCGCCACCAATGTGGATGTATTGTCCCGGAAATAACGGAATCACTTCATCCAAAATGTCTTTTAAAAATTGAATGGATGTCGGTTTCGAACAGAAGATATCATCGAAAATTCCCCAAAGTCCTTCCACGGCTTGTGCTTTGCCTGTACACGAATATTCAGGATAAGCTGCCAATGCAGCGCGTGCGTGACCAGGCATTTCAATCTCCGGGACAATCGTCACGTATTTTGCTTCCGCGTAGGCAACAACATCCTTGATTTGTTCTTGTGTGTAAAATCCACCGTAGCGCGCTTTCGTATAAGTTCTTGGAACGGTGGTGTAGTGATTGTCCACGGTGCTATCTCGCCACGCACCAATTTCCGTTAATTTTGGATACTTCTTGATTTCGATGCGCCATCCTTGGTCGTCGGTTAAATGCCAGTGAAAGGTATTGAACTTGTAATAGGACATCAAATCAATGAAGCGTTTGATTTCTTCCACCGTGAAAAAATGACGGGCAACATCCAAATGCAGTCCGCGCCATTGAAAGTTCGGATAATCTTTCACAAAACACGATGGCAGGGAAAGTCCATTTTCGTTGCGTTTCATCAATTGCATGAGCGAAGTCATGGCGTAATAACAAGAAGCATCGCTCGAATAAGAAATCGTGATGCGTCCAGCCACATTGATGCTGTAGGAGTCTTGTTTGACATTCTCCAACTTTTTGAATTGTAGCATCGCATTTTGGACATTCGGTTCGATGCGTAGTTGGTGATAAATCATTCCCAGTTCCTTCAGTTGTGTGAAAAGTGATGGATTGATTTCAGACGGATTTACCGTCAGAGCTTGGTTGATTTGAAAGTTTCCTTCACGTTGAACATACGTCACAGGTGTTGGAAGAATGCTAGAAACTTGAGCGTGGCTTGTGTACAACAAGCAGCACAAAAGGAAAGAAAGGCAATTTTTCATGAACTAAAATTAGGTGTTTTTTTCTGGTTTTCGCAGTGTCAAAGAAAAATCCGCAACTGCCTAAAATCATTTACTTAACTTTGTCCAAAATCAACGCATGAAAGTATACAATAACATCCTCGAAACCATTGGAAATACGCCATTGGTGCGCATCAATAAATTAACAGCCGATATTCCTGCACTTGTTTTAGCGAAAGTCGAAACAACGAATCCAGGGAATTCTGTGAAGGACCGCATGGCTGTGAAAATGATTGAAGATGCAGAGAAAGCAGGATTGTTACATCCGGGAGGAACCATCATTGAAGGAACTTCAGGAAATACAGGAATGGGATTGGCATTGACGGCTATTATCAAAGGATACAAATTGATTTGTGTCCTAAACGACAAACAATCCAAAGAAAAAATGGATATTTTGCGTGCGGTAGGAGCAGAAGTGGTGGTTTGTCCAACGGCAGTTGAGCCAACAGATCCACGTTCTTACTATTCCGTTTCTCGTCGTTTG
Organism: Crocinitomicaceae bacterium; assembly: GCA_044372485.1. Taxonomy (GTDB): domain Bacteria; phylum Bacteroidota; class Bacteroidia; order Flavobacteriales_D; family Crocinitomicaceae; genus UBA952. Next base: position 3,523 of record JBILRU010000100.1, on the reverse strand, counting down.
GCGGAAGAAATTCCAAATTCATGGTACGTGAATCAGTATGATAATTTGTCGAACCGTCAAGCACATTACGAATCCACAGGTCCAGAAATCTGGGAACAAACAGAAGGAAAAATCACACATTTTGTGGTGGGCGTTGGAACAGGAGGAACCATTTCAGGCGTTGGGAAATACTTAAAAGAGAAAAACCCAAACATCCAGATTTGGGGAATTGACACCTATGGATCCGTATTCAAAAAGTACAAGGAAACGGGTATTTTCGATGAAAACGAAATCTATCCATACATCACAGAAGGAATTGGGGAAGATATTTTGCCAGCAAATGTTGATTTTGATGTGATTGATTTATTCGAGAAAGTAACCGATAAAGACGCGGCGGTTTACACGCGAAGAATTGCTCGTGAAGAAGGAATTTTCGTTGGGAATTCCGCAGGTTCAGCGATTAAAGGATTGATTCAACTAAAAGATCAATTAACAGCGGACGATGTCGTAGTGGTTTTGTTCCACGACCATGGAAGTCGATACATCGGAAAAATATTCAATGACGATTGGATGCGTGAACGCGGTTTCTTGGATGAGCACATGTTAACAGCTGCGGATTTAGTCGCGAAACACGCTGAAAAACCATTGGTTTCCTTGTATGCAGAAGAGTTGGTTTCACATGCCATCGCGAAAATGCGCAACTTCGGAATCTCACAAATTCCAGTCATGAAAGACGGAGTGTTTGTTGGTTCGATCGACGACAGTCACGTGTATCAATTGTTGGTGGAAGATCCAGCTTTGCGCGATGCACCGATATCCTCCATCATGAATGCACCTTTTCCAGTGGTAAATCACGCGACACACATCGAAGATATTTGCAAGTTGATCAACAAGCAAACGCCAGCGGTATTGGTTCACTTGGAGAACGGTAAATACCACATTGTTTCTCGTTACGACGTCATTTCAGCGATCTCTTGATGATTGGAAGAAATTTCGTGGATCAAATGGGGCGAAAAGTACATGTTCCTCTTGAACCAAAACGAATCATTTCCTTGGTCCCCTCGCAAACGGAATTGCTCCACGCTCTTGGATTAGAATCCGAAGTGATTGGCATCACTAAGTTCTGTGTTCATCCTGCTTCTTGGTTTCGTGTTAAGCAGCGCATCGGCGGAACAAAACAACTGAATTTGGACTTAATCCGTTCCTTGAATCCCGATTTGATCATTGGCAACAAAGAAGAAAACACCAAAGAGGACATCGAAGCTTTGGAAAAAGAATTTCCCGTTTGGATGAGTGACATTGAAACGTTGGAAGGTGCTTTTGCGATGATCCATTCCATCGGCGTCATGACCGAAAAAGAAGACGAAGCCGAGTTGTTGGTCGAAGAAAGCATCGAGGTATTTGCCTCCCTTCAAAACCTTGGACAAGGAAAAAATTTCCTCTATTTCATTTGGGACGAGCCTGCGTTTGTCGCTGGAAAAAACACCTTTATCGATTCCATGTTAACGAAAATCGGTTTTCAGAATGCCTGTGAATTGAGCCGTTATCCATCCTTGTCGGATGTCGCACCAGCAACAGTTGACCACATCTTTTTAAGTTCCGAACCTTTTCCTTTCAAGTTGGAGCACGTCAGCAAGTACCAATCCATCTTTCCATCCGCACAGATTCACCTCATCGATGGCGAAATGTGTTCCTGGTATGGATCCAGAATGAAGTTGGCAGCGAGTTATTTTGAGGAGTGTTTTGGTTAACGTAAAGCGACGACTCACATCGTTTCGCTGTTCCGCTATGTTCCGCTGCAGTTGTACTGCTGCGGAACCATACAACGCTAAATTTACAATCCAGCAGTGTGGTATTCCGCAGGATAGACATCTTGCGTTATGAGATTTTTCTTATTTTTAATAAAAAATACTGCATGCGCCTATTGTTATTGTTCACGTTGATCGCTTCTTTTCAATTAAGCGCACAGAAATTTCAACTACTTGATCAACAATCCAAGGACCCTGTTTCGTTTGGGAAGGTTATGCCAGAAAAAGAAACGCCGCGCTTGACTGATATCGATGGTTATTTTACGGTCTTGGACTCCAATCAATGGGTGAAAATTAAAGCGACTGGATTTTATGACACAAGTATTGTGCTGAATCAAGTTGTCGACGGTCAAATTTACCTCAAAAGCAAAGCGCAAAATGTGCAAGAAGTCGTGGTGAAACCTGGAGTTAATCCCGCGGAACGCATCATGGCACAAGTAATTGCCAATCGCATGAAAAACCATCCCTTCGAAAACGATGGATTTATTTCATCTCAATACAGCAAATTTGTTTTTGATTTGGATGATGCATCGCGGAAAATCCTTGAGGACACTGTGGTGGATCCAAAGGATACCAATCTCTACAGCATGAAGCAATTCTTCGGTCGCCAGCATTTATTTTTGATCGAAACAGCTTCCAAACATTATTTTGAACCTCCTTACAAGGAAAAAGAAATCGTTGAGGCATACAAAGTTTCAGGGTTTACGGACCCGATGTTCTCTACGTTTGCACAGTCCATGCAGTCTTTTCACTTTTACGACAATCAAGTAGAATTACTGGGCGTTCAATATGTGAATCCAATTGCCTTCGGTGGAATCAATCGCTATTTGTTTGTGCTGGAGGATACGACTATTAATGGACGCGATACGACCTTTACCATTTTCTTTCGTCCACGTAAGGGAAAGGACTTTGATGGTATGACAGGTTACTTGTATATCAACACCAATGGTTACGCCGTTGAAAAAGTAACTGCCGCGCCATACAAAGTGGATGGATCTTCAACGACTGTTCGAATTATTCAGGAATACGCCTTCATCGATCAAAAAAAATGGTTTCCTATGAAATTATCGACCGAGGTTCAAATGGTTTTCGCTGCCATAACCGTTTCTAAAGGAAAGACAGCATTTGTGACAGGTAAAGGCGCTACCTACATGGAATCTGTTCAGTTTAATCCGCCGGAATTGGAAAAAGTGAAGTTTAACAACATTGCCGTGCAAACAAACGTTGGGTCTGAACGCATTAAAGACCAAGTATGGGACAGTTTGCGTCCGTATGACTTAACGGACAAAGAAATAAACACGTACGTTCTAAATGACAGTCTTTCCAAAGAAGAGCATTTAGATAAGTACTTGCGCTTGTTGAAGGTGGTTTCTTCGGGTAAAATACCACTCGGATACCTGAATATCGACGCGACTAAATTATTTGCTGTGAATGGTTTTGAGAAAACCAGAATTGGACTTGGACTCGAAAATTCGGACAAATTCCTTCCATGGATGACCGCAAGTGTTTATGGTGCCTTTGGTTTTGGAGATAGGGTGTGGAAATATGGTGGCGCCTTAGACTTTCACTTAAATCCAAGCACCAAAACGAATTTAAAATTGTTTTATTCCAATGATGTCGTTGAAGTAGGAGGGAATGTGCAATACAAAACAAGTATTTTGTATTCCCAAGATCCTGGACGGATGCTTTTTGTTACGAATATGTTCTACCAAAAGAAAGCGGGTATTCAGTTTTCG
>JBILRU010000159.1:0-3485 GCA_044372485.1 Crocinitomicaceae bacterium | reverse complement strand
TTCCGACTTCAAGCAGCTATCGACAATCGTCCACTTAAGTTTGAAGAATTCGAAGGATTCTTGAACAATACAATATATGTTTCAGCAACTCCGGCAGATTATGAGATGCAACGTTCTGAAGGAATCATGGTGCAACAGTTAATTCGTCCAACCGGACTATTAGACCCTGTCATCGAAGTTCATCCTTCCAAACATCAAATTGACCATTTAATGGGAGCAATTCAAGAGCGTATTGCTGTCAAAGAACGCATTCTCGTGACAACCTTGACCAAAAGAATGGCGGAGGAATTACAGAAATACCTAGACAAACTCGGAATACTATGTCGCTATATTCACAGTGAAATCGATACGATTGAACGCGTTGAAATTCTGCGTCAATTAAGACTTGGAGTTTTCGACGTACTCATTGGCGTAAACTTACTCCGTGAAGGACTAGATCTTCCAGAGGTTTCCTTGGTCGCTATTTTGGATGCTGACAAAGAAGGATTTCTTCGAAACGAACGTTCATTGGTGCAAACCGTTGGACGCGCTGCAAGAAACGTAAATGGAAAGGTATTGATGTACGCCGACAAAATGACGGAGTCTATGCGACGAACGATTTCCGAGACCGAGCGACGAAGAGCGATGCAAATCGCCTATAACCTCGAACATGGTTTAGTTCCAACTGCCTTGAATAAATCCAAAGAAAAAATCATGGAATCGACGAAAGTTGCGGATGGTGACACTGCAAGTCGACAGTTAAAATACACACAAGAAGCGCAAGCTCAATTGGCTGCGGAACCGGTACAGACGTATTTGAATCCAAAGGATTTAGAGGCGCGAATGAAAGCAACGAAAAAAGCAATGGAAAAGGCAGCCAAAGAACTTGATTTCATTGAAGCAGCTCGATTCCGCGATCAATTAAAAGAACTCGAAACACAACTAAAAAAATAAGTATGACACGTTTACAGCAATTTCAGAAAATAGCCATAGCAGAAGGATTCTCTTGGATTGGACTCATCATCACAATGGTTTTGAAATACCAATTCGAGATGATTTGGCCTAATAAAATTGTGGGATGGATTCATGGTATTTTATTCATTGCTTTTTGTATCTATTTAGCAGTATTTTTCTTTTCTAAACAATTTTCATTTGGAAAATCTCTCCTGTTATTCATTGCTGCATTCGTTCCATTTGGAACATTCTGGGCAGAGAAGAAATATTTAAGGAGCTAAGTAAACTTTTTGTGAAATCCTGCGTAAAGCACTTCAAAACGAATGGATTATGAAATGGATTAAACGATTATTCTTACTGATTCTTGTATTCATTGCAGCGGTTCTAACTATAGGTATTTTCGCTCCTAAAAAATTCAAACTGGAACGTAGCGTGGAGGTTTCATTGCCAAAGGATAGCGTCTATAACTACCTCAAATTCCTAAAAAATCAAGATCAATTTAGTGTTTGGTCAAGGCAAGATCCTAAAATGAAAAAAACATATACCGGAACAGACGGTACCATAGGATTCGTATCCGCATGGGAAAGCAAAGATGATAAGGTTGGCACTGGATCCATGGAATTAGTTAAATTAACACCAGGAGAACGAATTGATATGCACATTCGCTTTAAAGTTCCTTTTGAAAATGAAGACGATGCCTACTTTGAAACAAGTAGTATTAATGAGGGAAAAACACGCGTTATATGGGGATTTAAAGGGAACTCACCTTATCCATGGAATGCAATTACCTACCTATTAAATATGGATGAAATGATTGGGAAAGACCTCGACGGTGGACTCAAAAAATTAAAATCGGTGCTGGAAAAATAAGATTGATTACTTTTGTTTAAAATTGAAGATACATGGCAAATAACTTACTAAAGGGAAAACGAGGAATTATTTTTGGTGCATTGAACGACCAATCCATCGCTTGGAAAGTCGCTCAAAGAGCACACGAAGAGGGAGCAACATTCGTGTTGACTAACGCTCCAATCGCAATGCGAATGGGTGAAATCAATACATTGGCAGCTGAAACAGGAAGTCAAGTGATTCCAGCGGACGCAACAAATGTTGAAGATTTAACCAATCTTATTACCCAAGCTCAAGAAATCCTTGGAGGTAAAATTGATTTCGTTTTACATTCTATTGGAATGTCACCAAACGTTCGTAAAGGAAAACATTACACGGAAAATGATTACAATTACTACAATCAATCCATGGATGTTTCTGCTATTTCTTTACACAAGACCTTGGCAACACTTTACAAACATGACGCCATGAATGAATGGGGGTCCGTAATTGCTCTTTCTTACATCGCAGCACAACGTATTTTCCCTGACTATAATGACATGGCTGATGCTAAATCATTATTAGAGTCTATCGCTCGTTCATTCGGATACCATTACGGAATCGCGAAAAAAGTACGCGTAAATACGATTTCTCAATCTCCAACTGTCACAACGGCTGGACAAGGGATCAAAGGATTCAAAGAATTCATTAACTTCTCCGAGCAAATGTCACCACTAGGAAATGCTTCTGCAGTCGCTTGTGCTGACTATTGTGTCACGATGTTCTCAGACTTAACAAGATACGTTACGATGCAGAATTTATTCCATGATGGTGGATTCTCAAATACAGGAGTTACTCAACAAGTAATCGAAAAATTTGGTGAATAATCAAGTTCAAAAACATAAAAAAGCCCCTGACAATATCGTCCGGGGCTTTTTTATGCGTTAAACTTTCAGAGAATTAATCCTCTTTCCAGTTATCTTTTGATTTTGTGTACGGAATCGCTACCGCGTCCAGCTTCGTTTGAAGTACTTGAACACGTTTGATAACCTCATCCAATTTCAAGCGAAGTTCCACATATTCTGCTTCGACAATCGTTTTGTTTGCTTTGTGCGTATTACTTACCCCAGCGGTATTGTCGTACAGTTGGTATTCCACCATTCCCAAACGCGACTGAATACTCGGTGCAACTTCAAATTCATGAGCAGCACGAACGCCGTCTCCGTTCATTAGTATGTTGCAATCGTACATCAGTAATTTCAATTCTCTGATTTCTTTCAAAAGCGACATATCCGTATTTGGATATAACAATAATGCTTTCTCCATTAATTCGATTTCATCGCTTGTTTCATCCATCAATCTATTCGCTCCAGAAACTTTGCGATTCAATTCTGCCACTTCTAATCTGAACGCTGCCAATTCCTGTGGATTTTTCGCCACCAATGTTTGATTATTCAAGGCTTTTACTTCGAAGGCTGTCTTAGCGATTAATTCTTCCACAGTTCCATTTTTCACCAATGATACGCTTACGAAATAGGTTCCCGGAGCAACCAAGAATCCATTACCACCTGAACCTATTGGATTCGTTGTATTCGCACGAAGGTTCCATACAGTTCTTGATATTCCTTTTGATGGACTTCCGGACATACGACGAACTTCTTTACCTGAAGCATCCGAAATAATCCAAATTATCTTAGCGGCATCCTCTAATTGTTCCTTGCGTA
>JBILRU010000047.1:0-15358 GCA_044372485.1 Crocinitomicaceae bacterium | reverse complement strand
TATCTTTCTCGAGCGCTTGTTCCTTTTCTTGGCGTGTATCTTTTAAGGTTTTGTATTCATCTTTCAAAAACAAGGTAAATACCGCGCCAAATGATGGATTCTCTGATGCCCACATGTTGTGTCCTTGGAATCCTGTCCCATCCAATCCAAGTGGATCAGCTGGCACATACGAAAGTGCATCTTTCACAGCAAACAAATGTGCTTTCTTATCCAAATTATCTTTCGACAATGAACGCAAAGGCGTATAATTATCTAGAACATAGAATCCACGACCAAATGTTGCCGCGACTAAATCGTTCTCACGTTTTTGGATATCCAAGTCATACACTGCAACAGTGGGTAATCCAGCCAATTTCGTCCAGTTTAATCCTCCATCCGAGGTGAAAAACGCTCCGAACTCCGTCCCAACGAATAATAAATTTGGATCTACATGGTCTTGTTTTAAACAATATGAATTTCCTCGTACCGGCAGATTAGATGTAATGTTTAACCACGTTTTTCCTTTATCCGAAGAACGCAAAACATAGGGTTTGAAATCTCCCGATCGCTGTGGATTAAAAACAGCAAATACCGTGTTTTCTTCGTGCAATGAAGCGGTCAACATGTTGACACGTGCATTCACAGGAACTCCTGGGAAGGTTGCGTATTTACTCCATGTTTGACCATCATTTTCGGATACTTGGATTAATCCATCATCTGTACCGACGTATAATAATCCTTTTTTCTTCGGTGACTCATCCAACGCGACAATGTTTCCGTAAATGGTCGTTGATGCATTTTTCATGACCGCATCAATGGTCCAAACTTGGTCCATTACTTCAATTTCATTACGATCAATTTGTTGGGTTAAATCAGGAGAAATCGTTTGCCAGTCGTCCCCGCGATTATTGGACTTGAATAACTTATTCGCAGCGAAATACAAAGTGGATGCATCGTGTGAGGAAACAATCAATGGTGCATCCCAATTCCAACGATAGGCTGCTTCACCTTTTCCGGACATTGGTTGAATCGGAACTTTTTCACCTGATACACGGTCGTAGCGAACAATCCACCCATACTGTGCTTGTGCATAGGTAATGTTTGGATTGGACCAATCCGTTGCGGATTCGAATCCATCTCCACCGTTGGTAATGAACCAATCAGAATTTAAAATTCCTGCCGCATTATTCGTAGCTGCCGGACCTCCCATGGAATTATTATCTTGAGTCCCACCGTAAATATTATAGAACGGAGTTGCATTGTCCGTAACCACTTTGTAGAATTGAATAATTGGCAAATTCGCGTAATATTTCCATTCCTTGGCATGCGTATACGTCTCGTATAATCCACCGTCACAACCAACAAGCCAATGGTCTGTATTACTTGGATCGATCCAAATGGCATGATTATCCACATGTTTATTAGTTTCTCCCGTTGGTTTAAACGTTTTTCCACCATCTTCTGTATGATGCATATACGTGTCCATTGCAAAAACCTTGTTTTTATTGGATGGATCACACATGATTTCTTGGTAATAATTCCCACTCGTATTAAAATCACTTTGTTTGCTCCAATTTTCTCCTTTATTTGTTGAACGGTACACTCCCGCTTGTCCATAACGCGCCTCTACAATAGCGTATACATAGTTTGCATCAATAGGTGAAACAGCTAGTCCAACGCGACCCATATCTCCTTTTGGCAATCCTGCGTTGATTGGTCGCCATGTTAATCCACCATCCGTCGACTTGTATACCATCGATTCTGGTCCACCACCAATATACGTCCACTCGTGTCTTCTGCGTTGATGCGCAGCAGCATAAAGTATGTTCGGATTCGAAGGATCAAACAAGGTTCTTGACCAGGTTTTACCGCCATCTGTCGTTTTATATACACCACGTTCACCACCACCGCTCCAAAGTGGTCCATAAGCTGATACCCAAACCGTATTTTCGTCAGTCGGATGAATGACAATGTTTCCAATATGCTCTGATGTCTTTAATCCCATATTGGTGAATGATTTACCACCATCCAAGGACTTATAAACTCCGTCACCATAAGCAACAGAACGTTGATTGTTGTTTTCACCTGTCCCTACCCAAACCGTATTTGGATTCGATGGAGCCAACTCCACACACGCAATCGAGTATGAACCGTATCCATCAAAAATCGGGGAAAAAGTAATCCCATGATTGTTGGTGGTCCAAACGCCACCACATGCCGCGGCGATGTACCATTGGTCTTTATTCGTTGGATTCACCGCAATATCAATGACGCGTCCAGAAGTTAATGCTGGTCCAACCATGCGGAAGGATAACGCAGCTACAGTACCAGCGTCATAAGGAGGTTTTGCAACCTCTGTTGTACTCGTTTTTTTCTGTCCATGAAGAGACATAGTAGAAATCAACGTGAAGAGAAAGAGTAACTTTTTCATAATATAATAACTTTTTTGAACGCTAAAAATACGACAATTCCAATAAATCAACAGTTGAAAAACTCCGATTGAATTGGATTTTAGGCATACCAACTTAAATTTTGTAAATTAGCACCTTGAAAAAACTGAATTTCTCCATGCAACTTACAGGTGAAAAATTCAGTCTTAACAGCGTAAAAAAAAACTATGAAGAATTTATTATTTATTTTCAGCCTATTTATCACTCAATCTATACTCGCTCAAGTCATCGTAGACTCACCTTTGTATCAGCAATTGAAAGCATCAGGGCAGCTAGGCACGGTAAATATCCAAGCAAATCCAGCGATTGGACAGGTGAAAGGGAAACCAACAATAAAACCTCATCCAACAACAAAAGCAAATTCTTGTGATTGTTACATTGAACCAGATGCAAGTTATACTTTAGCGATGTTACCGAATGATGATGGGTCTTCGGCACTGATTAATTTGCCATTTGCGTTCAACTTATATGGACAGACCTATACTTCCATATATATCAATAACAACGGAAATATTACCTTTAACAATGCACTTGGTTCGTATCTCCCTACGTCATTTCCTATAACGGGTAATGCCATTGTCGCTCCATTTTGGGCCGATGTAGATACTGAAAATGGTAATGGACAAGTGCTTTATAAAGTTACTCCAACCGCTGTTTATGTGAATTGGGTCAGTGTTGGATATTATAATAATCAAGGAGATAAATTAAATACTTTTCAATTAATTATTACGAACGGTTCAGATCCTGTAATTGAAGAAGGGAATGTCGCATTCTGCTACCAAGACATGCAATGGACAACAGGTTCAGCTTCACAAGGTGTTAATGGATTCTTTGGAATTCCTGCTACGTGTGGTGCAAACAAAGGTGATGGTGTTAGCTCCTTTTTAATCTCACGTTTTGACCATCCAGGGGTTGATTTCGATGGAGCATTAGGAAATCCAGATGGAATAAGTTGGTTAGACAATAAAAGTTTTGCTTTTGATGCTTCGAATGGTGGAAATGTTCCACCAATTCCCGAAGGAATTGCCTCTTGTGATACGTTCAAAATCTGTGCAGCGGGTGATACCGCCCAATTTGCGATTAATTTCTTATCACCAGAAGTCAACCAAACGACATCCATCACCTTCTCGAATGGTGGACTCTCTACGCTTACTGAGGTGGCTAACATTTCTGGAAATACCGGTTCAATTATCTTAGAAGCGATTGGCTCTTTGGCTACCATTGGGACTTATTCCATTACCGTAACAGCAACGGATGATGCCATTCCCACACCAGGTGTTACGGCCCTGACCTTTGTTATTGTGGTAGACACCATTGCGAATACGCTCGATTCTGCCACATTGATTGGCGTTGGATCCTGTGGAAATGTAGATTTAAGCGTCGCCAATGGACCTTACGACACGTATCTATGGGATGATTTCACTACGGCACAAACAAACGCACTGACAACATCTCAAGTCTATGGTGTAACGGTGAGTAAAAACGGTTGCTACAAACAAATCAGTGATACGTTTACTGTATTGAATCCTGTACCAGTTAATCTGCAAGGTATTCTGACGTATTGTCCACCCGACACGACAACCTCCATAAGCATTCCAAATGAATCTTACTATTCTTCAATAACATGGGGATTAACGAATCCAGCAGTGGACAGTTTGTTTAATATTGAATTGCCTCTAGGCACGTACACGGTTACGCTTCTAGATTCTGCAGGATTCTGTACTACGGATACTACCTTTACTATTTTCGGTTCCACCGCCGCTTCCATTCTAAGTGATACACTACTTTGTTCGCCAACCTTGCAGGTTGCCAATACACAGTCCCAAGGGGGCACATGGACGGCTAGTTCGAATCAAGTTACCTTCGATAATGCAACGAATTTGAATCCACTGGTGACAGTTAATGCACCAGGCAACTACACGATAACATTTACGGATAACACGTGTAACCAAATTTACACAGCAGATCTCACCTTGCCTGTTAACCCGACGATTTTCTCCAATGTGAATCAATGTAATTTAACCTACAACGTCGGTGGAACGGTCACGGATGCTGCAGGTGGAACATGGACTTACACAACTCCAAGTGGAGGCACATTGAATTTTTCCCCTTCAACCACAAATGCAAATCCAAGTATCACTGCATCAACTCCCGGCACCTATCAATTAACCTACACGGATAATGTGTGTAATCATACAGCGAGTACAACGATTCAACTTTACAATTTACCAAGTATCGATATCGATTCGTTGGCCTGTTTTTATAATTATTATATTACAGGAACCAGTTCTTCACTAGGTGGTGTTTGGACCGCATCAGATACCTGCTTGAATATTTCTGATCCAACAGCCAATAATCCACATTTAACAACAAACTATGCCGGAGTTTACACACTGACTTATACGGATGTCGCTTGTAATCAATCCTTAACCGCGGAAATTGAATTCCCGCCATATTTGTATACGCAAGTGCTTGATACGAACATTTGTAAAGGAACGAGCTTTCCTTTAACGCCTTTTCAGGTGAATTCGGCAAAAGACAGTACAATGAATAATGTTTGGACCTTACAAGCAGATTACACACCTATTCAATTAGGATTATGGAATGTTCCAAATGCGTCAACACCTTTGACTATTTCACAACCTGGAAATTACATTTATACCTTATCGAATGAATGTTACACTGTTTCAGATACGGCAACTATCGGATTCAAACCTTGTGATATTGTTGCACCGAACGTCATTTCGCTTTCCTCCACGGTTGGAAACGATATCTTCTATGTGCAATATTCCGGCTTAGAAACCTTCCATTGTACCATTTTAAATCGATGGGGAAATGTGATTTACGAATATCATGATCCCGCTGGAGGATGGAATGGTAAAACAACAGGAGGAGACATTGTTTCTGAAGGAACCTATTTCTATCGCATTGATGCGAAATTCGAGGGCTCAGAACCAATTGTTAAGCACGGATTTGTCGAGGTTAAATATTAGTTCGTTTGATTCATAAAAGGAATTAAACAGATTGAATATGCGGAGATTCTTTTCTAATAATATCCGTACCTTTGCGTCATGGCAACAGCACGCGTTTCTTACTTAGGAAATCTTCGCACTTCATGTGAACACCTCGCATCTGGAACAAAAATATTGACCGATGCACCCGTTGATAATCACGGAAAAGGAGAAGCTTTTTCCCCTACAGATTTAGTTGCTACTTCCCTAGCCTCATGCATGATCACCATCATGGGGATTTATTGTCAAGCACATGAAATAACATTCGAATCGTGCGAAGCGACCATCGAAAAACACATGGGTTCTGGTCCGCGACGTATTGAGAAAATCGTATTGAATATGGATTTGACAGGCAATCACTGGGATGAAGTCACGCGAAAAAAAGTCATCATGGCTGGACGTGCATGTCCGGTTGCTATCACACTCGAAGGAAATGTTGAACTCGAGTTTAATTTTATCTAATGGAACAACGTACAGAAAGAAAATACCGCAAAGAACGCGAGGATATCATTTTTGGTATTCGCGCAGTAATAGAAGCTGTTAATGCGGATAAAGAATTGAATAAAATCCTGATTCAAAAAGGATTACACAAAGAACTGTTTGAGGAATTAAAGACAGCATTACAAGGAAAAAACTACTTCCTTCAGTTTGTACCCGTACAAAAGTTGGATACCTTAACGGAAGGAAATCACCAAGGTGTAATCGCCATGATTCCTCCGATTTCATATCAAGAAATTGAACCGCTAGTCGATGCACTTTTGGAAAAAGACGAGAAACCATTTATCGTTGTTTTGGACAGAATTACAGACGTACGTAATTTTGGAGCGATTGCTCGAACAGCTGAATGTCAAGGAGCTCATGCGATTTTAATTCCATCAAAAGGATCAGCGTTGGCTACATCTGATGCGATGAAAGCATCTGCTGGAGCGTTGAACCGTATTCCAATTTGTAAAACAAACGATTTGAAGAACACCTTGTTTTACTTACAACAATCTGGACTTCGCATCATCGCTTGTACAGAAAAAGGAAATGTCCCGCTTTACGAAACGAATCTTCGCGGTTCCGTTGCTGTCATCATGGGTTCTGAAGAAAGTGGAATCACCTCCGATTTATTGAATATGGCTGATATCAAAGCGCGTATACCGATGAAAGGTGAGATTGCTTCTTTGAATGTTGGAGTTGCTGCTGGAATGGTGTTCTACGAACGTACGAGACAAGAAATCCGAGGGTAATTAACGCATCAAGCGAATGATCATTTCTGGTAAATGAGCAAGATCGCTAATCATCCAATCATAATTGTATTTGTTCTTTCCAATAGGATCGAAATGAATGGCATGCATGCCAACTTGGAGAGCGCCTGCGACATCAATGCGGTAATCGTCGCCAATCATTAATGAGTCCGCTGCCTTGGTTCCTGCTTCTTTCATCGCATAGTGAAAAATCGCTGGATCAGGTTTGTTTTTACCGATGAACTCAGAGCATACAATGACGTCAAAGAACGCATGCATTCCACAGTTTTCTAACTTAATGAACTGAACTTCCTGGAATCCATTTGTAATAATGTGAAGTGAGAATCCCATCGATTTCAATTCCTTCAAGGTCTCAATGGCATTTGGGAAAAGTCCGGTTTGACGTGGAGAAATTTCCACGTATGCATCGCCTACACGACGCACCAAGGACTCGTCACGAATCTTGAATTTCTGAAATGTCGAGCGAAAGCGTTCATAACGCAATTCTTCCTTTTTGATTTTTCCTCGTCCATATAATTTCCATAAATGTGCATTTTGACGTTCGTATGCCTTATGGAAGCGTTCGAATGATTCTACCTGTGGAATGAGGTTTTCCTCATTGATAATTTGACGCAGAGCCGCCTCAGAGTTCCGATCAAAATCCCACAGCGTTCGGTCTAAATCAAAAAATATGTGTTTGTTAGAATACAAAATATACGATAATTGAGGTGAGGCTTGCGTTGACGGCTATACCAAGAACAATCAATGGGAAAGTCTCCCAACGCTTGCCATAAAACTTCGCAACCACCATACTACCAATAGGAACCGAAAGAAAAAACGGTGCAAAAAAACATATTCCCACTTGTCCGAATTTCATTTTAATTCGAATCACCAACTTATTCATTCGCGTGAATTTTCTTTTCAGCTTTGGCTGGATTCCTTGAGACTCCAACAACTCCTGTTTTTTTTGTGCTCTTTTTTTTAGGAACAGCAAAATGGCATCACTAGCGAAATAACAAACCAATGCACACGATGCTCCTCCCGCAAAAGAGGCAAGTGCTGTTTCAAAAAAAGTCATGCCTAATCGCGGTCCAGGAACCGTTGAAACGGAAAACTTCACCGTTGCCAAAAGAAATATACTCCAAAATCCCGTCCAGTTCATCCTTATAATTTTATTCCATAAGCTAAATCACCAGCATCACCTAATCCCGGAACAATATAGGCTTGCGCTGTTAATTCTTGATCGATAGCACCGACCCAAATCTCCGTGTTTGTAGGTAAATGAGCCTTAATGAGCGCTAGCGCATCGGGAGTTGCAATAGCCGATACAATATGAATTTGTGTTGGATTTCCCAATTTCCGCATTGCTTTGTACACTGCTAACATTGAACTTCCTGTTGCTAACATGGGATCACTGATGATCCAAACACGTTTATCTAAATTTGGCGCAGCTAAATATTCAACATGAATATCAAATTCCTCTGCGCTTGTATGTTTTCTGTAGGCCGATATGAATGCACTATCCGCGCGGTCAAATATGCGCATCAAACCACTATGCATCGAGAGTCCAGCTCGTAGAATTGTCGCTAGCACGGGAGTTTCTGCTGGAACGTCAGTATGCGAAATACCAAGAGGTGTTTGTGTTTCCAAGGTCCTTGCTTCCAATTTTTTGGAAAGTTCATACCCCAAAATCTCTGCTATGCGCTCCATATTTAGGCGAAAACGAACTGGGTCTTTTTGGATGTCCACATCTCTGATTTCGCTTATAAAGCGATTAAAAATGGAAGATTGAATTGAATTATTGTGAATCATTTGTAGCTGATAAAATATTTATTAAAATACAAGTAGAGGACTTTTATTGTTCATTCATACACTCCATGCTTGCATTGTACCAATTCATCTGTTCCGAATCTGGTAAAGACTCCACATACTTATCACAAGCCTCTGTTAAATCAGCATCTTGTTCCTGCGTATTTTTCATTAGATTTTTCCCGCATTCACACGCTGTAGGTTCTTTTGAACAGGCAAAAAGCGACAGAACTGTCAAACAAATAAAAAGTCGTTTTTTCATCCCATGAAGTTACAAAAGCAAAGTGAAATGGACCTACATAAACTTCATTAATTTTTGTATTTTCGCACTAGATGTTTAAACCAACTCTCTTTCTTTTTGTATTCACCTGTATGCTAGTTCCTTCGAAAAGTTGGGCGCATCAATTTTTTTTCGCTTTAGCTGAAATTGAATACAATGAGATGGCTCAAAAATTCGAAGGGTCTGTCGTAGCAACCGCACACGATTTAGAGTTTGCCTTGATGAATTCCTATGGACTTCAAACGAAACTAGAGAAGTTAACACTGGAATCATCCGAAGTGAAAATCATTGAAAGCTATTTGAATAAATTTTTGACACTTCGTTATGGCTGCGCGCTAGATTCGAACGCTATTGATGCCTATTGTTCTGCTGATTGGAGCATTGAGTCCTTTCAAATTATGAAAAACGGAACGATTGAACTCTATTTTTCGGCTCCAGCGAAACATGTTTACACTATGATTCAAGTAGACTTTCGTTTTTTAACGGATGTCTTTCCAGAACAACAAAACAAGTTAACTTTTATCTATCGTGAAGTTCGTAAAACACTGAGTTTTACGAAAACACAAGCCACACACTATTTTGCTCTAAAACCATGAAAACTACACTCATCTCCTCCCTACTGTTTCTTGTAAGCTTCCAAGTTTCCGCACAGAAAAAGTTCGCTCAATTGGACCAAGAATTACCTACACCAAATGAATATCATACGGCATCGGGAGCGCCAGGTCACAATTATTACCAGCAGAAAGCTGATTACAAAATGAATTTGGTCATTGATGATGCGACGCAAATATTAAGTGGCTTTGAAACGATTACCTACACCAATAATTCACCAGATCGATTGGATTATTTATGGCTACAATTGGACCAAAATATCTACGATGAAAATTCAGACACGAAATTAATCGAAGTGGAAAAAATGGAGGATTTCAAGTCCATGGGGGACATTCGCAAACGTGATTTCAAATACGACGGTGGATTCAAGATTGAGCAAATTACGAATACATCTGGACAGAAACTTTCATATTTCATCAACAAAACGATGTTGCGCATTGACTTAGAAAAACCATTAATGCCACATGCGAGTATTACTTTCCAAGTGAAATGGTGGTACAACATTAATGACCGCATGCAGGTGGGTGGACGCTCAGGATATGAGTATTTCGAGAAGGACCAAAATTACTTGTATACTGTTGCTCAGTTTTTCCCACGAATGTGTGTCTATAATGATGTAACAGGCTGGCAGAACAAACAGTTTTTAGGACGAGGTGAATTTACCTTGCCTTTCGGAGACTATGAAGTAAACATTACTGTTCCTGCAGATCACGTTGTTGCAGCGACAGGAGAATGTCAGAATTATGCAAGTATTCTAACGGCAGACCAAAAGAAACGTCTAGAGCTAGCGAGAAAATCAGACGTTCCAGTAATTATCGTTACGCAAGCGGAAGCAGAAAAAGCAGAGGCTGACAAAGCAAAGAAAACAAAAACATGGACCTACAAAGCGACCAATGTGCGTGACTTTGCTTTTGCTACTTCACGCAAGTTTATTTGGGACGCGCAAAACATGCCGGTGAATGGCAAAAATGTCTTGTGTATGTCCTATTATCCGAAGGAAGGAAATCCACTTTGGGAAAGATACTCGACAAAATTAGTAGCTCACACCATCAAAACTTATTCGAAATTTACGGTTGATTATCCCTATCCCGTGGCCATCTCTGTTCACAGTAAATGGATTGGAATGGAATACCCGATGATTTGTTTCAACGGTGGACGTCCCGAAGCGGATGGAACGTATACTGAAGGAGAGAAATACGGTATGTGGGGAGTGATCATTCACGAAGTTGGACACAATTTCTTCCCGATGATTATCAATTCAGATGAACGTCAATGGACATGGATGGATGAAGGATTAAACACCTTCGTTCAATATTTAACGGAACAAGAATGGGAACGTGGATATCCTTCACGACGTGGTCCTGCATATATGATGGCGGATTACATGCGTGGGGACAAAAGTACGATTTCACCGATCATGACGAATTCAGAGTCCATCATGCAATTTGGAAACAATGCCTATGGAAAACCAGCTACAGCTTTAAATATTCTTCGTGAAACCATCATGGGACGAGAATTATTCGATTATGCCTTTAAAACGTATTGCGAACGTTGGAAATTCAAACATCCAACTCCAGCCGATTTCTTCCGAACAATGGAAGATGCATCTGCAGTGGATTTAGATTGGTTTTGGAGAGGATGGTTTTACGGAACGGATAATGTGGACATCACAATCGACGATGTGAAGTGGTTTCAATTGAATACGATGAATCCAAGTATTGAAAAAGGAATAAAAGAAGAACAAAATGCGCAAAAAGATCCATTCATTGGTGATACACGCAATAAGACAAGCATTGCAGAAACGGTAAATGAAAAAGATCCAAACATCGATGATTTTTACGGGAACAGAAACATCTATTTTGTAGATGCTTTGGACAAAAAAGAATACGAAGAATTTTGCGCAAAAATAGATGCGAAGGATTTGGCCTATTTAAATTCCAATAAACAATTCTACGAAATCAGTTTTAAAAATGTTGGTGGACTTGTGATGCCATTGATTATGGAATTTACCTTCGCGGACGGAACAACCGAAGTTCGTCGCATTCCAGCAGAAATTTGGAGGGTTTACGAGGAGAAAGTAAGCAAAGTGTTCATCTTCGACAAAGAAGTAAAATCGTTCCGTTTGGACCCATTCTTAGAAACGGCAGACACAGATTTAAACAACAATACGTGGCCTCGTGAAATGCAAGCGACTCGTTACCAATTGTACAAACAAGAACAAACGAGAAAAGAAAATCCAATGCAGCGTCAGATACGTGTGGAGGAACTTCAGAAGAAAAATTAAATCTTTTGAAACGCGACTAATTCGCGCATGTACGTCGATGTAATCAAGAAATAATAATGTCCAGCTGGAAGTTTAGACGTTTCCATTGACAACTCTTGTTTTCCCGATGCCAATTGTCCATCAAAGGCCTGTGCAATGGCTTTCCCTTGTTGATCGACGATGAAAATTTGGTATTGTTCACCTTTTGATTGAAAACGCAAGGTCGTGTTTGACGGAGTCGGATTTGGATAGGCCAAGGGTTTTTGCTTTTGGGCCTCTTGCTCTGAAATACCCACACTACATCCAGATAATACATCAAGATACGTGATGTTTTGTTCAAACAAGGCTTGTATACTTGCCTCAGGGGCTTCAAACCAATCGCGAAGAATCGATGCATACACGTTTCGAAAATCGATTTGCATCGGTACACCTGCTTGTTCATTGATTTGACTGTCAATCGTTGGATTTGGTCCAATAATTCCCGTATTCACGCAGTTTCCAAACAACATAATTGGCGCTGCATCTCCGTGATCCGTTCCGAAGGAACCATTGCTCGCTATTTGACGTCCAAATTCAGAGAAGGTCATTCCGGCTACACGCTCTTCCAATCCTAGGAGCTGTAAGTCATTTTGGAAAGCAGCAACGGCATCAGAGATCATCTCCAATAACAACGCATGACTTCCATCCGCCAAACTATTTTGGTCTACCTGTGAATCATGGGTGTCAAATCCGCTAATATTCACAATATACACTTTCGTTTTTAGTCCGCCAGAAATCATCTGTGCAATGTACTTTAACTGAACAGCTAGAGGATTTAGAGGGTCATACAAGTTGGACAAGGAATTCCCCGCGTTTGCAGAGGCACTTATTGCCGTTCCGTATTCGTTGGTTTGATTGATTAAGGTGGAAATATATTCAATGTGGGAACCGTAATACGTTCCATCATTCGTTACATTCGTCAAAAGTAAATTCGAGGTGTTAAACGGATCATTCACCGCATGAGAGAAATTTCCCATTAATCCTTGACAAGTCGTAGATACTTCAGAACCCATTGATATAGCGAATGGATCTGGGAAATTGGCATTTGGATAATCCGCTGGGAAATTTGGATAGGTACTATCGAAATAACGTCCCAACCATCCACTCGTTTGATTAATGTCTAATGCTCCGGTTGTCCAAATATCCATGGAACGAAAATGTGATCGATTTGCTTCGGGATAGCCCACATTTTGTATGATGGAAAGTTTTCCATTGTTGAACATGTCCTGCATTCCCGTCATCTTTGGATGAAGCGCAACTTCGGAGGTCAAGTTTAATAATTGATTTTGCGGAATGAGGATGTTTGGACGTTGCACCATCATATTCGCATATTGATCAATTGGAAAAACCATGTTCAATCCGTCATTTCCTCCATTCATTCGAATGAGCACAAGGACACGATCCTCCGCATTTTTTGAATACTCAAACAATTCTTTTGAAATTGCTTGCATGGAAAATCCATTGGAAAAAAATGGTAGGGACAGCGATGCTAAGGAAGCATTTTTAAGGAAGTCTCTTCTTTTCATCGTTAGATTGTTTGGAATTGTGGCATTTTTAAAATCACGTTCATCAATGCTTGCATGCGTTGCATCACCGGATTGGAAACTACTGTGTTCGTAGGATCATTCGAATAATCGGTATATTGAATGGTCCATTCAAAATCAGGAAGTCCACCAGTTAGAATTAATTTTAAGGTCAGTTTATCCATCGCATCAATGGCTTTCGGAAAGAACACATCACAAATATCGTCGATGACTTGGGGTGCATTGAACGGATCCGATAATCCATTTAAAAAGACCAAATGATTCATTTTTAACACATTTGTTCCAATTGGCACACCTGTATACACGAGCGCTGAAACGATGTCAAAGCGTTTTTTTATATACGTAGAATTGATCCAGAGCTTTGAATAAGCCGGTGCTTGATAGTAAGCGGTCCAGCCAGCAACACTCGGAGGAACAATGTAAGATTGACCCATCGTATCGGCCACGTAATACATGGAAATGTAGGTTTGGTAATCTCCTACCAATCCAAAATTCGGAATGGTTTGGGTTGGATTTAAGACACCCATGATCATTTCCAATGGATTTCGAATGATGGCACCACGCACCGTCATGTCGTAAAAGTGATCACTTGTCAGCAATTGCTGCATGACAGGTAAGATTTCGAAGTTACTATTGATAAAGGTCTGCGCAAGGACTTCAATTACATCTGTTTGAATGGTTGGTGTAATGTCGTAGTTCACAAAATAGCGGTAAAGCTTCGCGCAAATGTATTTCGCCACTTGAGGTTGGGCAAAAATCACATCGATGTAATTCGCATATTCCGTTGCTCCTGCAGCAGGTATAGCTTGACTATTAAAATGATAGGAAAGCGTTTTACTAGTATTATCATGCAAAATGGGATTAAAAATCGCTGTTGCTTGCGTTTCGGTACTGCTTCTGATTCCAGTTACGGTATATCCCGTAAGTATTTTTGCTCCGGACGCAACATCGGTCTCCGTGTAGGTAGAATAATCCCCAGCAGCAATTTGATTTCCTTTTCCAATGGAAAATAACTCTAATAATTCACGAGAGTAATTTTCGTTTGGTGAGAAGACATTGTTTGTCGCACCGTTTAAAAACAACAACATAGCTGGATCAATCGTTACATCCTTCATCAGTTGCTTGAAGTTACCGAGCGCATTTTGACGCAATAGATCGATAAAATGGTACATTGCTCGAGCTTCTGCTGTTGCTGTCACCCCAAAATGATTCTGCCAAAAGAATGCCATTTTTTCCGCGATGCACAATTGCTCTTGGTTCATGTTTTTAGCAATCCATCCACCCAAGGACTTAAAACGCGCATTTTCTGTTTGTTGATTCTGAGTTTGATTGGCAGGATAAACGGCATTTACCCAAGAGCTACCTTGTGGGACAATAGTCTCCCCTGCATCGTAGGCCAAAGGTTCACCAGAAATCGGAATTTGTAAAATGGAACTCACGGTCGCATTCATACCACTCGAAACTGCAGCTAAGATTTGCTGATTCGTCGCACCAAAAGTTGTTCTTCTCAATAAATGAGCAGCTTCAGCTTTTGTCCAAGGTCCTGTATAAACTTGCATATTTTTATTTAGATAGTTAAAGCTAAGTGAAAAGAACCGGAAAAGCAACTTAAATTTTTTTAAACGTTTGATATTCATTAACTTCAACTGCTAATTGACTTCAGCTTGAATACAGTGCGATTTTTAGTCCTTTTTCTACTTTTCCTGAGCAAGGCTTATGGACAAGGTGACGACTGTTTTTCTGCTACTTACCTGCCAAGTGTCAGTAATTTTTGCTCGACGAATGCCAACTTTACAAATGTAGGCGCCACCACTGGCTTAACTTCACTCCCAACCTGTTGGTCCGTGACAGCCACCCAAGATGTTTGGTTTCAATTCATTGCAACGGGAACAGATGTATTGATTTCGGTGAATGGGAGTGGGAGCGGCGGAAGTATGACTGCCCCAAATATTGCCTTGTACAATGGTACTTGTAGTTTACTTTATGAATTGGGTTGTACAGCCGGAGTCATCGGAAATGGGTCTACCCAACTTTATGAAGGTGCATTAGCGCCTGGAACTACCTATTTTATTCGGGTTAGTTCACTTCCGAGTTATCAGGGTTCCTTCATACTCTGTGCGAATTGCTATACGCCAAACTTGA
>JBILRU010000125.1:0-5186 GCA_044372485.1 Crocinitomicaceae bacterium | reverse complement strand
AGTTGTTTCTGAAAAAGGATACGGAAAACGCACCTTCTTGAACGATCCTGAAGATAAAGAACCAGTTTACCGAATCACGAACCGTGGTGGAAAAGGTGTGAAAACACTAAACATTACTGATAAAACAGGTAAATTGCTTTCGATTCAAAATGTATTCGATGAGGATGATTTAATGATCATCACCAAATCGGGTGTGACCATTCGCATGCACGTGGACACCATCCGTACGATGGGAAGAGCTGCACAAGGTGTTCGTTTAATCAACTTGAAATCCACTGCGGCAATTGCTGCCATTGCACGTGTTCCAAGAACAGAAGATGAGGATGAAGAAATTGAAGTAATCGAAGCTGCAGACGTTCCGTTGACAGATGCAACAGAGGATCTTGGCACAGAAATTGAAACAAGCGACGAAGATTAATTTTTAGACGTATATAACAAACGAATATGAAAAGAAACATCATCAAACTCTCTGCTGGAATTGCATTTTCAGCTCTGACTTTCGGATCATTTGCACAGAAGAAAAACGTGACGGATGCGATTATGACTTACAAAAAGTATAATCCAATGACAAGTGGGATCGAACCATCGAAAAAAACGGTGGAAGAAGCGCGTAAGTTCATCGACTTGGCTGCTGTGAATCCAGAGACGGCAGAGGATTTCAAAATGCACCTGTACCGTGCGGAGATTTACTACAGTTTAATCGAGGTAGCAACAATGGACGCTGCAACGAATCCATTGGACGAAGCGAAAATGAGTGAATATGAAGCGATTTCCAAAGCATCGTTCAAAAAAGTGTTAGACGACCCAAAAAAAACATGGACTTCCGATGCACAAACGTTCATGGGATTCCGTTCTGACATGATGTTTAACCAGGGAATTGAAGCATATAACAATAAAAAGTACGAAGAATCCTTAAACGCATTCTTGGTATCTTATTACCTACGCACGTTCCTAGGTGAAGAATACAAGGATGCCGAAATCAATTCAACCTTGAGTTTGAACAACCACGTGGATAAGTTACTTGATGCAAAGGAATTTGATAAAGCGACTGTTTCTGTGAATAGTGTTTTAGCCGTTTTCCCAAATAACATTGATGCATTGATTTCAATGGTGAACATCTACTTGCAAAAAGGGGATGTTGCCAACACGGAAGTATACATTAACAAGGCACTAGCAATCGATGCAAACAACAAACAGTTGTACTACATTTTAGGAACTTCTTACATCGAATTAAAACAGAACGATAAAGCAGCAGAGGCATTATCCAAAGCAATCGAAATCGATCCTGAATACAACGAGGCTTTATACCAATTAGGCGCTCATTACTTCAATTGGGCTGCTGAAACACGAACAGCAGCAATGAATTTGGATATGAAAGATCCAAAGGTGAAAGAATTAGAGAAAAGAGCGAATGAATTATTTACGCTTGCTTTAATACCTCTGGAAAAATACATCGAGAAAAATCCAAACGAAAAATCCATTTTGGATATTTTGTACAAAACAAACACGAAACTTGGCCGAATCGAAAAAGGTCAAGAGTACAAAAAACGCTTGGAAGCACTAAAACAACAATAGTATTTTGTAATAAATAAAAGAAGGCTGCCCGATTTCGGGCAGTTTTTTTTATGCCTAAAAATTCGGAATTATCGGTGGTGATTTCTAAAGGCATTTTGAACATCA
The DNA here is from genome assembly GCA_044372485.1 of Crocinitomicaceae bacterium. Lineage (GTDB taxonomy): Bacteria > Bacteroidota > Bacteroidia > Flavobacteriales_D > Crocinitomicaceae > UBA952. Next base: position 3,506 of record JBILRU010000125.1, on the reverse strand, counting down.
ACTAATGGATTTATTTTCTTACTTTTGAATTATGGAATTTATACATCCAGAACGCCTATGGCTTCTTACTTTATTGCTGATTCCAATCATCATTCACCTTTTTCATTTTCGTCGACAAAAGGTACTTTATTTTTCTTCTTTGAAATTTATCCGTTTCATTGAACAAGAAAACAAATCCACACAAAAACTTCGTCATTTATTAGTCTTAATTAGTCGTTGCTTAGCATTGATATTCATTGTTTTAGCATTTGCCATGCCCATTATTCCTTTAAACGAAAATGGACAAAGTGGCGGGAAAAATGTACTAGCTATTTACTTGGACAATTCCTTTTCAATGACTGCAATTGGTGAAGAAGGAGAACTTCTTTCTGAAGCACGCGAAATGGCCAAACGCATGCTAGCGAAAACTCCACTCGAAACGCGCATTTTATTATTTACGAATAAAATGGACGGTGTCGAGCAGCGCCTACTAACAAAAATGGAAGCGCTCTCCTACCTAGATAAAATCGAACCAACATCTATTCGTAGAAATCTGGGAGACGTCATATCGTGGCAAAAGTCCTTTTTGGACAAAGAAGATGCGGAAGTTGAACGAATCAAAACACGCCAAATCGTTCTGCTATCTGACTTTCAAACAAGTACATTTAGCACAGAAAACATCAAAGAAGACAAAGAATCGAATTATTACGCGTTTCAGTTGATTCCTCAAGACCCAGGGAATTTATTTATTGACTCTGTTTGGTTTGCTACTCCGGTACATAAAAAAGGAGAACCGAATGAACTTTTTGTCAGGCTTCAAAATGATGCAAAATCCGAACGAGTGAACCTAGAGCTATCCGCGAAAATAGGATCTCAACGCCGAACGATGTTCTTGGACCTTGCTCCAAATGAGCAGCGAACTACAAGCTTTCCATTTACCGAAAAAGAGGTTGGTCTTAAAACAGGCATGGTTAGCATCAACGATAAGCAACTTTATTGGGATGATGAGTTTCATTTTGCCTATGAAGTGGCGAAAAGCGCCGAGGTCTTGATTTTATCTGGCGAAAATGCCAGTGAAAAAGTCGCACAAGTATTTTCTGTCGAACCATTTTATCACACCACTTCTATTTCAAGCAGCAATTACACAAAGGATTTATTAAATCAAAAAAACCTTATTGTATTCAATGGATTAAATGATATTCCATCCGGACTAAGTACCGACCTGAAAGAATTCCATGAAAAAGGTGGAACCGTATTTGTTATTCCTGGAAATCAAATCAACCGATCAGATTATACGGAATTTCTATCTGGAATTGAGCTTCCCGGACTTGGAGACCTCATGACAGACGGACTAAAACTCAATGACATTCGCTACAAAGATCCCTTCTTTATTGGCGTTTTTGAGAAAGAAAATCAAGCGCTGAATTTACCAAATGTTCGAAAAGCCTACCGCGTCAATGCAACAAGTGGATTCCAATTGCTCAATTTCAGAAACGATGCACCATTGTTTTTGCGTTCTGGCACTAAATCCTTCCTCCTAACAACAGCGTTGCAAGAAGATTTTGGAAACTTTACTGCCAATGCCTTATTCCCAACATTGTTGTTGCGTGTTGGAGAATTCTCTTCTCAAAACTTTCCATTATTCGCCACAATTGGCGTTGATGCAAACATTCCCATTCAAGGTGAAGTAAGTAGTGAACAACCGTTAAAATTGGTGAATGGAAAAAACTCATTCATACCAAGTACGCGTAAATCAAACGGACAAACAAAAATTTCCATTGCTGGAATGGAGGCCGTTGAACGATTAAAAGCAGGTACTTATTTCATTCAAAATGAGGACACACTTGGACTCATCGCTGTAAATTACGACCGGAAAGAATCCGCGATGAAGCAACAATCTTCTGACGAAATTATCAGTGAATTAGAAGCAAAGGGCGTAAAAAACATTAAATTTAACACCGTCAAGGATGGACAGAGTCTTTCTGAAATTCAAATCGACAAGCCAATTGAATATTGGCGAAGCTTTTTGATACTAGGACTCTTGTTTATTTTGACCGAAATGGCATTAATAAAATTTTGGAAATGAAAATCCTTATTAAAAACGCAAAAATTATCGACCAAACTTCTTCCCATCATGGAAAAAGAATGGACCTACTTGTTGTAGACGGTAGCATAGCTAAAATAGCCAATGAATTATCTGATTCGGATGCCATTGAAGTAGCTTCGAACGACTTGCATATCTCTATGGGATGGGTTGACTTAAAGGCTGATTTTTGTGATCCAGGAATGGAACACAAAGAAACCATTCAAAGTGGATTAGACGCAGCTTCCATGGGAGGATACACACATGTTCATGTCGTTCCCGGAACTCAACCTTGTATTGACGGAAAATCACAAATCGCCTATTTATATCAAAAAGCAGAAGGCCACAGCACAAGCATTCATGCGTTGGGCGCCTTAACTAAAGGACTGCAAGGAGAAGAATTAGCGGAATTATACGATATGTATCAAATAGGTGCAAAACTGTTCACGGACGACACACATAGTGTATCCGCTGGAATGATGTACCGCGCCTTATTGTACACAAAAAACTTTGGAGGAAAAGTTTTAGCCTTCAGCAGAAATGAATCCTTGGCTGGAAAAGGACAAGTAAACGAAGGAGAAGCGTCCACACGCACAGGACTAAAAGCGGATGCAGCGATTGCAGAAATCATTGAAATCGAACGAAATCTACGCTTACTCGAATATACAGATGGAAGTATTCATTTAAGTGGACTCTCCACAGCGGAAAGTATTCGCTTGGTGAAAGAAGCTAAAAAACGTGGGTTAAACGTAACTGCAGATGTCCACGTAATGAACTTGTGTTTTACCGAACAAGCCATGTTGGACTTCGATTCACATATGAAAGTTCTTCCTGTTTTGCGCAAAGAAACAGATCGCTTAGCGTTGTGGGAAGGATTAAACGATGGAACGATTGACACCATTGTGACCGACCATCGTCCGGCAGATACTGAAGAAAAAGAACTTGAATTTGACCTTGCTAACTTCGGATCCCCACAATTAGAAACCTGTTTTGCAGCACTCAATAGCAGTAAGGAAGCTGATTTAACGAAATTTATTACAGCAATAAGTCAGCGCAGTAGAGAAATAGCAGGAATCCAACTAAGCAGTATTGAAGAAGGGAATGCGGCAGATATAAGCATCTTTGACCCAAGTATATCTTTCGAATGGTCACCGGAATCAACACACCATCGATTTAGTCCGTTTAAACAACAAAACTTAAACGGTAAAGTAATCGGTATTATTCACGGTGCGCAAGCAAGCCTTCAATTAGCCTAAGGTGTCAAAGAAATCTTTCATCAATCAGTTTTTTAAAGAAAATAAAATGGTCGGGTCTTTGATACCCAGCTCAAGTTTCCTTGCGACCAAAATGCTGAAGAATATTCCTTTTGACAATGCAAAAGTCATTGTTGAACTAGGACCCGGTACAGGAATATTTACCGAGAAAATTATGAAGCGCTTGAATC
>JBILRU010000086.1:0-9472 GCA_044372485.1 Crocinitomicaceae bacterium | reverse complement strand
AAGTTTCTGGAAACTACGGAAATATCCTGCTAGAAAACTTTTATTTTATTTGTGAGAAATAACGTTATTTGCCTGCGATTGCAAATAATTTCTCTCTGTTAAGCACACTGATTTTTCGTGTGTGAACTTCGATAATTCCTTCCTCTTTAAAGTCCTTTAGTAGACGAATTAGGGTTTCCGTTGCCGTCCCAACAAAATTGGCCAAATCTTCACGAGATAAATTGATTGGTTCCTTCTCGTATATATCCAAGAGGATGATCATCGTAAAAGCCAAGCGCTCGCGCACGGACTTTTGCGCCATATTGGTAATGAAATCTGCTCGGTCCGATAATTCGCGAGAAAGCTCCTTGATGATTCCGTTTCGCAACACAGGATTAGAATCCATCATATTTAAAAAGTCTTCTTTGCTAATAAAACAAATGTTACTTTCTTCTAAAGTTTCGGCCGCAACACGGTATGGAGTTTCGCTAAACATCGATCGAAATCCAACCATTTCACCTGTCTTTGCGATATGGATGATTTGATCCTTCCCTTCGTTCCCACGCTGAAATATTTTCACCATTCCCTCATTGATGCAAAAGACTCCTCTTGGAAAGGAACCTTCTAAAAACAGGGATTGATGTTTTTTGTAGTAGTTACATGCCTTATGAGCGTTAACATGATCGATTTCATCGTTACACAAAGCCTGAAGTAGTGAATTCTTTCTGCCAACACAAGTCGAACAAGTAATGTGTTTGTGTGATTTCTCTAGCATTTCCTTGGATTTTGTCTATCAAATGTACGGATTTTTATCTGTTTTTTGAAATATGATGAAGGTCATTTTTTCAACAAAAAGGAGCCTTTACTTTTGTCCCATGGATGCCAAACAGTTAATTCAAAAATACAATGTTCCTGGACCACGTTACACATCGTATCCAACGGTCCCATTTTGGAAAAAAGACCAACTGAATTCAGGTGAATGGTTAACAGAACTTGATTCTGCATTCCAAAAATTTCCTGATGTGTACATTGGCATCTACATCCATTTGCCTTTTTGCGAGTCCCTATGCACCTTTTGCGGTTGCCATAAGCGCATCACAAAAAACCATGAAGTAGAAACACCGTACATCGATTCGGTTTTAAGGGAATGGCAACTGTACAAAAAACACTTACCAAAAGACATTCGAATTTCTGAATTGCATTTCGGCGGTGGGACACCAACCTTTTTTCATCCATCTGAGTTAATTCGATTGTTGAAGGGAATTTTTCAAATGGATCAAATTGACCCACAAGTCTGCGATTTAAGTTTCGAAGCACATCCGAATTCCACCAGCGAATTGCATTTGCAAACGCTCTATGATTTTGGTTTTCGACGCGTGAGCTTTGGTATTCAGGATTATAATCCCAAAGTGCAAAAAGCGATTCATCGCATGCAAACTTTCGAAGAAATTCAAGAAGTACATGCCCATTCGAAAAGAATTGGTTATGTTTCCATCAACCATGACTTAGTGTACGGATTGCCGCATCAAAGTTTGGAAGGATTTGAGCAAACCATCGATTACACGATTCAACTACATCCTGAACGCATTGCACTTTATGGGTATGCGCATGTCCCATGGATTAAAGGCACAGGACAACGTGGATACAATGAACAAGATTTACCTCAGGATAGTGAAAAACGCGCACTGTATGAAATGGCTTGTGAAAAATTGATTTCCAGTGGATATGTAGCCATCGGCATGGACCATTTCGCTTTACCAAGCGATAAATTGGCGAAGGCGTTTCATGAAAAACGTTTGCATCGCAATTTTATGGGATATACTACGCAAACAACGAAGTTCTTACTCGGACTTGGAATGTCCGCGATTTCCGATAGCTGGACCGGCTTCGCACAAAATGACAAAACGGTCGAATCGTACCAAGAACAGATTAACCGTGGAGAATTAGCTGTTTTTCGTGGACACCTACTCAATGAATTAGAATTAGAAATCCGTGGATATATTTTGGATTTGATGTGTCATTTCGAAACAACGTTTAACACAGAATCTAAACATACCGATACACATGAGTTTATTCGCAAAAAGTTAATGCCATTGGTCGAAGATGGACTTGTGTCTGTGAATGAATCCACTGTCAAAGTAACGGAAAGAGGATATCCGTTTGTTCGAAATATCTGCATGGCATTTGATTTGGATTTACACAACTACCAAGGAGTTAAACCTTTATTTTCAGCAACTATCTAAATTATGGAAAATTGCTATCACTGTGGAGATGTTCTTCCTAGCCCTTCCATCTTACTCGATCAAAAGGAATTTTGTTGTCAAGGTTGCGCAAACGTATATTCGCTGTTGAATTCGAATGCGCTGAAGGATTTTTACCAATTTGAGAAAACACCAGGTATCAAACCAAACCGAGGACGCAGTGATAAATTCCAATTTTTAGACATTCCTGAAATTCGTGCTCGCTATATCCAATACGAAGATGAAAAAATTGCCCGTGTGAAATTATCCTTACCGAGCATTCATTGTTCTTCGTGTATTTACCTGTTAGAGAATCTTTCCAAAATCAATGAAAACGTTCTCACTTCTCAGGTTCATTTCGCCAAAAAGGAGGCAACAATTGTTTTTGACCGAAATTCCATCACGCTTTCAGAAATTGCCGATTTACTGCAATTCATCGGTTATGAACCTGATTTTGGACGAAAAACAGAAGTAAAAGGCGTTCAAAAAACATTTTTATTGAAAATTGGACTCGCTGGATTTGCTTTTGGAAGCATCATGCTTTGGAGTGCACCAGATTATTTCGGCATCACCTTGGACAATCTATCTTTCCGAAATTTTACGGCGTATTTGTCCTTCATCGTTTCTTTGCCTGTATTTCTTTATTCCGCTAACGAATATTATGTATCCGCCTATAAAGCCGTTCGAAGTCGAAGCATCAATTTAGATGTTCCCATTACTTTAGGAATTCTCGCACTATATGCACAAAGTACATTTCAGATTTTCACGCAACAGGGTCCGGGCTACATGGATAGCTTTGCTGGATTCATTTTCTTTTTGTTGATTGGTAAATGGTTTCAAAACAGAACCTACCAATCCCTTTCTTTTGACCGGGATTATTCGTCGTATTTTCCAGTGGCGATTCATCGTTTAACAGACAACGGAACAGAAATTATTCCCATCGAGCAACTCAAAGAAGGAGATCGGATTCAGGTGAGGAATGAAGAAATCATTCCATGTGATAGTATGTTGATGTCAGATGAAGCACAGTTGGACTTCAGCTTTGTGACTGGAGAATCGGCATTAGTCACCAAGAAAAAAGGAGAGTTAATCTATGCGGGTGGAAAGTTAATTGGCATGAGCATCGAATTGGCTGTTAAATCAGAAACGAACCGCAGTCATTTAACGCAATTGTGGAACGAAACCAAGGATAAAAAAGAATCCAAGACACTGGAACGTTACCAAGACCGAATTTCACGTTACTTCTTGGTCATTTTAATCATCGTAGCTGTCGTTTCTGGCATTGCATGGGCTTTCATCGATCCAAGTAAAATTATGACGGTCATCGTTTCCATTTTAATTGTGGCTTGTCCCTGCGCCCTTGCATTGTCGAGTCCCTTTACTTTGGGAAATACCTTGAGCATCCTTGGGAAAAATGGATTATACCTAAAAAACACCACGGTAGTCGAGGCACTCAGTGAAATCACGACAGTTATTTTCGACAAAACAGGCACCTTAACAGATCCAATGGCAAATCATGTCGAATTTTCAGATGTGAACATGTCTGACGAATTATGGCACATTTTGAGCGAGCTCTCCAGTCACTCCACTCATCCATTGTCCAAACTAATTCATCAACAGTTAAGAGATAAACAGCCAGTCATTCAACTGACACATTTCATCGAACACAAAGGAAAAGGAATTGAAGCAAAGTTCGACGGAAAAACCTATCAATTGGGGAGTTCCAAATTTGTCGGAAAAGGTTCTTCTTCCACAGAAAACGGAAGGGTATTGTTTGCTGAAGACGGAAATGTCGTACAAGAAATTCACATCAAAAGTACTTTTCGTTCATCGATTTCAACCATATTGACACAATTAACCGATAAACGCATTTTTGTGCTTTCAGGAGATAACGAAAAAGACTTACCCGAGCTCATTGCACTTGGATTCCATTCGGAACAGTGTTTTTTCAAACAAGAACCAAAAGACAAAGCAGCCTTTATCGCACATAGACAGAAACTTGGTGAAAAAGTACTGATGTTGGGTGACGGACTTAACGATGTTGGAGCGCTAGGAACAGCGAATGTCGGCATTGCATTATCCGAGGACATGTTTCGATTTACCCCCTCCTCTGAAGCCATACTAGATGCGAAGCACATTCATTTGCTCCCGCGATTTTTCCAAGTATCCAAATACGCAAAAGTCGTTTTAAAAGTCTGCCTTGGATTTTCCATCACTTACAATTTAATCGGACTCTCGTTCGCCATTTCCGCAACTCTTGCACCGATCGTCGCTGCCATCTTGATGCCACTTAGTTCCATAACCGTGGTCTTTCTCAGTTCCAGTTTGATTCATTTCAACTACTGGAGAGGGTTTGAATAAACATGATATAAATCAGTTTTTTTCAAACATCTACATCATACTTATTCGTTGCACCTTTTTGGAAATTTGCATCATGGGAATGATCTATCTGATGTTAATTGTAAGCCTTTGTATTGCTGCTTTTTTCTTGCTTTTCTTTTTATGGGCAACAAAAAATGGACAGTTTGACGATGACTATACACCATCAGTGCGCATGCTCTTTGAAGACGAACCAAAATTAAAAGATGAGTAATATGGAAGCAGAAAAGTTTAGTTACGACAACCGAATCGTTCGGAATTTTGCCTACGCCACCGTTATTTGGGGCATAACTGGAATGTTGGTTGGATTAATTGCCGCACTACAATTGGCATTTCCGGAATTTTTCAATGACTATTTAGGATTCAAGTATTTGACTTTTGGTCGTTTGCGTCCACTTCACACGAATGCCGTCATATTTGCCTTTGTAGGAAATGGAATGTTCATGGGGATTTACTATTCCCTTCAGCGCTTGTTAAAAACCAGATTATGGAGTGACAAACTAAGTAAAATTCACTTCTGGGGATGGCAAACAATCATCGTTTGCGCTGTTGCAACATTGCCATTCGGAATTACCACAGGAAAAGAATACGCTGAGTTAGAATGGTGGATCGACATCATGATTGCTGGAATTTGGGTAGTTTGGGGATGGAACATGTTCGCGACAATCATGGTTCGCCGTGTGAAACACCTTTACGTTGCTATTTGGTTTTACATTGCCACGTTCGTAACCGTTGCGATGTTGCATATATTCAACTCATTTGAATTACCTGTTTCTTTCTTGAAAAGTTACTCCTGGTATGCTGGCGTTCAAGATGCTTTGGTTCAATGGTGGTATGGACATAATGCGGTTGCCTTTTTCTTAACTACGCCATATTTGGGCTTGATGTATTACTTCGTTCCAAAAGCAGCGAATCGTCCGGTTTATTCTTACCGGTTATCTATTATTCACTTCTGGGCCCTCATTTTCTTGTACATCTGGGCAGGACCTCACCATTTATTGTACTCTACCCTTCCGGATTGGGCCCAAAGTTTAGGAGTTGTCTTTTCTGTCATGTTAATTGCTCCATCTTGGGGTGGAATGTTGAATGGATTACTCACCTTGCGAGGAGCATGGGACCGTGTTCGAGATGATATTTTGTTGAAATTCATGGTGGTTGCATTAACGTGTTACGGGATGTCCACGTTTGAAGGACCATTACTCTCTTTGAAAAACATCAATGTCATTTCTCACTTTACGGACTGGACCATCGCTCACGTTCATATTGGTGGACTCGGATGGAACGGAATGTTAACCTTTGGAATGTTGTACTGGTTGTTTCCTCGTTTGTACAACACGAAATTGTATTCAACGAAAATGGCAAACCAACATTTCTGGATTGCAACATTAGGAATCATTCTTTATGCGATTCCCATGTACATCGCCGGATTCATGCAAGGATTAATGTGGCAGGAATTCAAACCAGACGGTACATTGGCTAACAACTTTGTGGACACCGTTATTGAAATGAAACCTTTCTTCTACTTACGATCTATTGGTGGATTATTATACTTAAGTGGTGCGATTTTGATGTTCTACAACTTAGTGAAAACAGCAAAATCCGGAAAATTAGTTGCCAATGAAGAAACAGAAGCAGTGGTGACCAAAGAACTTCATGTGGACACGAAAGGAGAATACTGGCATAAAGTCATCGAGCGTAAGCCAATTCAATTCATGATCCTTAGTTTGGTGATTGTGGCTATTGGTGGAATTGTGGAGATTATTCCAACCATGATTGTAAAAAGCAATGTTCCAACCATTAAAAGTGTGAAACCATACACGCCACTTGAATTGTATGGACGCGATATTTACATCCGTGAAGGTTGTTACAACTGTCACTCACAGTTGATTCGTCCCCTACGTTTTGAAACGGTTCGTTACGGAGCTTATTCCAAATCCGGTGAATTCGTTTACGATCATCCATTCCAATGGGGTTCTAAACGAACTGGACCAGATTTAGCACGTGAAGGAGGCGTTCGCGGAAATCTTTGGCACTTTAATCACATGATTCGTCCAAAAGTAATTACTCCAGGATCTATCATGCCTGCATATCCGTGGATGCGTGAGGACGATATGGACATTGAAAACATTGGTGCGAAAATTCGTGCAATGCAAACCTTAGGCGTTCCCTATCCTGAAGGATACGATAAAAAAGCGAAAAAGGATCTACAAGCTCAAGCGCATCTAATTGCTTTGGACATCGTGAATACGACCAATCAAATTGCGTTGAAAGGACGAAATAAAAACGATTTAATCAAAGAAATCGAGCAGAAGGACATCGTTGCGATTATTGCCTACTTGCAACGACTTGGAACAGATGTGAAAGTGAAACCTACCAAATAAACAACATGTTAAGATTCATCAAACACAACCTTACGGGCATGCTCGGTGTCGAGATTTACCCTTTGATTTCACTGATCATGTTTACCCTATTCTTCGCTGTGATGTTATGGTATGTCATTAAAATGTCGAAAAACAGAGTGACAGAAATGAGTGCAATGCCTTTAGATCTAGAAGAGAGTACGAACACAAATCAAACACATCATGAGAATTAAATTCACACAACTTACGTTCGTTGCGCTTTTAATCAGCTTGGTCGCGCAGGGGAAAATCTATGCCGCTGATGGTGGACAATTATTTAAGTCCCGTTGTAATACATGTCACATGGTGGACAAAAACTCAACAGGTCCAAAGCTTCAAGGAGCAAAACAAAAATGGATGGATGCCGGTGAAGGTGATCTGATTTACGATTGGGTGACGAATTCAACCGCATTGATTGCTTCTGGTAAAAGCGCCCGAGCGAAAGAAGTATCTGGATTTAGTCCAACAGCCATGCCGCCTCAAACCGTTTCTAAAGAAGAAATCGATGCTATTCTAACGTTTGTGGATGCTCCGCCGGTTGTAACAACAACTCCAAGCGACACCACTGCAACGGGAGCTGTTGGCACCGTAACAAAGCCAGATTATGTAGCGAATCTTTCTATGTTCAATTGGATGATTTTTCTCACGGTCATTCTCATTTTAATCATTATCGTATTAGCAGGTGCGATCATGACGTATGTGAAATCTGACTATTTCCGAACGAAAGTGGCAGAAATGAGTGACAAAACGAAGCTACTCATCATCGTGATCACCACCGGATCATTATTCAGTAACAATCAAAGCTATGCGTTAAATTTCATGCAGCCTGGAGAGGCGGAAAAAGGAATGCTGTGGTTGCAGGTTGAAAACACTGATTTGTACGCCTTATTGGTGGTGAACATCATTTTATTAATTGTCGTTCTTTACTTACGCCACCTATTTTATCAAATGGTCGCTATGGTTCGTCCGAAAAAAGAGGAAGTTGAACAAGTTCCCATTGTTGCGGAGACGTTTAAAAAAGTCAATGCCATTTTAACCGATGCGGTTCCTATTGAAGAAGAGCACACGATATTAATGGATCATGAATACGATGGGATTCGTGAATTGGATAATAACCTTCCACCTTGGTGGGTGTGGGGATTCTTTGCAACGATTGTGTTTGCGTTCATCTACATCATCAACTACCATGTTTTAGGAACCTCCGATTTACAAGAGAAAGCCTACAAAAAAGAAATGGCGAAAGCGGAAAGGGAAATTGCGGCATACCGTGAAAAAATGGCCATGAATGTGGATGAAACGAATGCGACGCTTATGACAAGTAGTTCAGATTTAGCAGCAGGTAAAGCAGCATTTGGTGTGAATTGCGTCACGTGCCATAAAGCAGATGGATCTGGAGATGTTGGTCCAAACCTCACAGACAAAAACTGGATTTACGGATACGATATTAAGGATGTATTTGCCACGATCAAACTTGGTCGTCCAAATGGAATGCCAACACACGATGCCTTATTGAATCCAATTCAAATTCAACAAGTAGCGTCCTATGTCCTGTCTTTAAAAGAAGTTGCTAACGGAAAACCAGCACAAGGTGACATCATTAAGAAATAAGTAAATCCATCAATATGAGTGAGCAGGATGAAGCTTTCCGTGACCGGATAGCTACAGTGAATGAAAAAGGTAGACGCATTTGGATTTTCCCTAAGAAACCTTCGGGATCCTACTATAACAAACGTAAGATCCTAAGCTACTTTCTGCTCGCATTGCTTTTTGGTGGACCACACATTCGAATTGGTTCCGAACCATTTCTTTTGCTGGACATCATTCACCGTAAATTCGTCATCTTTGGTCAAGTATTTTGGCCTCAAGACATGTACCTCTTTGCTATTTTGGTGATCGTCGGTGTCGTCTTCATTATTTTCTTTACCATCATTTTTGGACGCTTGTTCTGCGGCTGGGTTTGTCCACAGACTATTTTCATGGAAATGCTGTTTCGTCGCATTGAATATTGGATCGATGGAGATTGGACAGAACAAAAGCGACTTGAAAAAAGTCCATGGACGAGAGAGAAAATAATCAAAAGAACACTTAAACACGTCATTTTCTGGTGGATTTCTTTTTTCATCGCCAACACATTTTTAGCGTACATCATTGGATCTGATTCGCTTTGGCTCATTCAAACAGACCCACTAGGTAAACACCTCGGAGGACTGATTGCTATCATTATCTTTACATACGTATTTTATGGTGTTTTTGCATTCTTGAGAGAACAAGTGTGTACAACAATTTGTCCATACGGTCGATTACAAGGAGTCTTGTTGGATCAAAATACAATGGTCGTTGCTTACGATGAAGTACGCGGCGAGGAGCGAGCAAAGATTCACAAAGGCGAAGAACGTCAAGCGCTTGGAAAAGGAGATTGCATTGATTGCGGACACTGCGTTCATGTTTGTCCGACCGGAATTGATATTCGCAATG
>JBILRU010000082.1:0-9895 GCA_044372485.1 Crocinitomicaceae bacterium | reverse complement strand
CACAGTTAGAATGCATCAATTGTACTGCGTGTATCGATGCCTGTGACCACATGATGGATGCTGTTGGACAAGACAAAGGTTTGATACGCTTTGTATCTGAAAATGGGGTTAAAAACAGGACTCCTTTTCAATGGACCAGACGCGTCAAAGCATATAGTATCTTGTTAGTTGGACTTCTCATTACCTTAAGTATTCTGCTGATCTCTCGGAAGTCCTTCGAAACGAATATCCTACGTCAAAAAGGATCAACGTTCCAAGTAGATAAAAATGGAATGGTCTCTAATATTTTTGAGGTAAACATGTTGAATAAGACACACAATCGCTATCATATTCATTTTGAAATCGATGATTCTAAGGCCCAAATTGAAACCGTTGGTAAGGCTGTCGTATTAAAAAGTAAATCAAAAGCGAAAGTACTCATCGTTGTGAAGATGCCCAATGCCGCTTTAGAAAATGGAACGAAAAAATTTAAAATCCACATTTTTGGTAATCATCAGGAAATCGAAGTGATTCAAACCAAATTTATTGGTCCAATGCTATAATATATGAAATTTAGAAACGGAATTATTATTGCTATGATTGCTTTTGTCACGTTTATCGTTACGTTGGCTGTCATTATTAGTTCAAAAGATTCAGAGTTGATAAGTGAGGATTATTACATCAAAGAACAATCCTTTAACGAGGACTTTGATGCGCAACAACGCGCTACTGATTATAAAAACCCTATTCAGGTTGTCGATCGCAATGAGTTCATCTGTTTTGTAAATACATCTAAACTGGACATTCAAAAACTTGATTTAGCATTTATCCGAATGAATCACGGTCAAGCTGATTTCACATTGAAAAATCAAAACCTTCGCACATGTCTTCTATCGAAAAAACTTGAAAAGGGAAATTACGAGATTCAAATGCGCTATAAAGTCAAGAATCAAGACTTTTTGCAAATTGTTACTTGGTATAATAAATGACCTCTTTTTTACTTTTTGGGTTTCTTATAGGCTTGGCCTCCAATTTCCATTGTATTGGGATGTGTGGTCCTTTGGCTTTTGCCCTTCCTGTCGATCGTTCAAGCACAGTTAAAAGCATCTTAAGTGTATTAAAATACAATTTCGGGCGCTTATTCAGTTATGGTTTTTTAGGAATGATTGTCGGCATGTTTGGCTTCAGTGTGTTATTGTTTAGTACAATGCAATGGCTCAGCATCCTAAGTGGAATACTGATTATCGGAATGGCATGGTCAAATCAAGTTGAACAATGGCCAATCATTGGACTTTGGACAAAAAAAATGACCGCATTGATTCAACTCATTTTTAGAAAAACAAAAGAACTTCCGCTTGCATATCGTTCCTTCTCCTTCGGAATGGCGAATGGACTATTACCATGTGGAATGGTTTACCTTGGATTGACGAATGCCTTAGGTAGTGGGACGCTATTATCATCCATTCTTTCGATGCTTGCCTTCGGAATTGGAACTTTACCAGCAATGTTTTTCATGCCATTACTTGCAAACAGCAAATGGGAAATTCGCATTCCAAGAATCATGATCTCATTTGCGTTAACGCTTATTGGTTCCTTAACCATCCTTAGAGGCATGAATCTCGGGATTCCTTATGTGAGTCCAAAAATGAATATAGAAGATACGAGCTCACATCAAACACCGTCGCTTGAATGTTGCGAAGATACCTGCAACGTTACCCTAAAATAAGCATCCTCTTTATCGCTATTTCTTGGGAATGACAATAACCCACTTGAGGAGAAAGTGCAAACTATTGGACAAAAAAAAGGCGACCAGTTGGTCGCCTTCTGTTTCGTTTATCTGGAATTACATTTTAATGAATTTCACTGATTCAGATTGTTTACCCGAATTGAATTTAACGATGTATGTACCATTAGCAAGGTTGTCTCCGTCAATTTGAAGAGCGTTTGTTCCTTCATCCATCGATTTTCTGATAGATTTAACCAAACGTCCTGTAATAGAGTATACTTGAATTTCTACCATTCCTGCATTTGCCAATTCAAACGTTACCGTTGTATTGTCACGTGTTGGATTCGGGTATGTTTTTAATTTAGAATCAAATTTCACATTTCCTGTAGAACCATTTTGATCGATACCAAGGAATGCTGTTGATCTCCAAATTCCACGTCCAAACGTACCTAAGTAGATTTCACCTGGACGATCATTTCCTTCATTAAATGATCTCCATGACTGACGTACTTCATAAACTGGAGTACCTTCAAATCCTGCAGATGAATTCTCCCAAGAAGCACCACCATTTGTTGAAATAAATGCACCACTTGATGTTCCAGCAACAATAACATCTGGATTATTACGGTCAATGATTCCATCGTAACAAGCAACTCCTGGTGTAGTAATTGCTGTTAAAGCCGTGAAAGTAGGTGCTGTTACATTCGCATTCAAACTACGGCGATTCACACCATTAAATCCTGCGAAGCAAATGATGTCGTTTCCGTTATTTGGATTAACCGCAATTCCTTCATAAGAAGTGGCAGTAATTTTAGTCGCCGTTGTATACGTAGGATTTGATGTTGTGCCTCCTGAGGTAACATAAGCAACTTTGGAAACAAAGTTCGGGTCACTTGTGTAAACAGAACCTAATCCATCAATTCTCCAAATACCATTTCCAGAACTAACATAACAATGATTTAAGTCTTTAGAGAATTCAACATCAACTGAGTTAAATGTTCCTCCACCGATATTTTTCGCGATACACACCCACTGAGGATTCGTAACTGCTAATCTTAATGCATTTCTAGTTCCCCAAAGTTCACCGTTGTTTGCGTTCACATACACAAGGAACCATGATTGGTAAGGATCTTGAACACGAACAGTATCCCAAGCTACGTTGTAAATTACGGTATCACTTCCCATAGAAACGGTCTCTCCAGTTGCAGCATTTAAACCAAAGTTCTCATTACCTACTGTTAAAGATGGCTCCCAAGCTAAGGTGTCATCAAAGTAATACGCCGTTGGAGCAACAAACGTGATGGAATCCCCAGAAGATAAAGAAGGAACACGAATGATAGATCCTGCTGCATAATTTTTAGTTGGAATCAATGTCACTGAATCTTGTGAATTCAAGTCATAGTTCTCTGCAAGGAAAATTTCAGAGTGGAATGGGTGATTTGCACTTCCGTCAGTTCCTGCTGGATCATAAGATGCTGGTAAAGTTGGAACGAAGGTACTGAATGTTTGACCTTTATCCCCTGAACGAGAGATTGAGTTATAATAAACTGTAGAGAACATAACACGTGGGTTAAAGAATGAAATCTCACATTCGAATCCATCTCCACCATTAACTTCTCTAAATTCTTGTGGAGTTGATAAACTGAAGTCGTTATATAGCGTACCATTATCTTGAGCTCCACCCATAACTGCTCCCGTTCTGTCAAAAGCAATTCCATAAAATTGAGTAACGTTATATCCTCTGTTGGATGGATACCAAGTTTCTCCGAAGTTATTAGAAACCCCAATTCCACCATCATTACCTATGTACAAACGGTTGTTAGCATCCCATTTCATTTCGTGGTTATCAGCGTGAGCATAGATTGGAGAATTTGGAGCAACAAACCACTGACTAATTTTTTCGAATCCACCTTGTGGCGGATTGTTTACCATTTGTTTCCATTTCCAAACATCGATTCCACCAATGAAAATGAATTCTGGATCTGTCGGTTTTACCGAAATACAACTATTATAAGTTCCTTGATCTCTGTAAATATCGAATTCATTTGGTGGAGCAGAAGCTCCAACAAATTGACTCCATGTCTCACCATCGTTATGAGACACATGCATACTCATTAAATTGCTATTTGTACGTGTTGCATATATTGAATAACGATTAGAAGAGTTTTTAATTGGTGAAATCGCATATTCAATACGAGCAGCTCCATTAGGAACCAAATTATTTGCTGCCGTTCCAGATTTATCTACAAACGTAACTCCAGCATTCGTTGAAACATATGTTTTGTTCGCTCCAAAAGCGGCAACTATAACGTTTCCGTCTAGAGACATTTGCAAAGAAGCACATCCTCCGTTCGCTCCAGCTACAGAAACTGATGTTAATGAAGCATCCCCAATTTTCCATTTTTTCAAACCGTTTCCCGCTGCCATCCAAACAAAATTGTCTGCATTTGAACTAACAATCTCCGTGCAGCTCGAAGTACCTGGAATGGATTCCCAAGTCGTTCCGAAATCCGTTGAATACCAAACACCATTTCCATTCCAATTTTCATTGTTCGATCCGGTTGCAACAAAAATAGTATTGTCTGGAGTTTGAGTCATCGAGGAGATATATGGATTTCCACCTGCTGCAAAATAAGATTCTACTCGATCCCACGTATTTCCTTTGTTGGAAGAAACGAATAATCCACCCGAAACACCACCAGCCCAAAGACGGTTGATGTTCGATCTGTCCGGCTGAATCGCACGTGTGCGTCCACCAATATTATCTGGACCCATCGATTCAAAAACGATGGATTTAGATTTCTTCATTTTGCGAATTTGACCATCAATCTGAGCTAATTTCTCAGAAGATACTGGCTGACCTGTTGTCACGTCAATGTAGCGTGCTCTTAACCAAGCCATCGCATCATCAGAAGATTTCTCTTGTAATGAAGTCAAACCTTCTTGTTTGTATTTTCCTACAGACGGCAACAACAAAAATGCACCAATTACAGCGGTTACAATTCCCGCAAACATCAAGGAACCAAATACATAGACTTTCTTATTCATAGACTATTTTTTTACTTTACTAAATACAACTGCTAAAATAAGCAACATTCTTTAAAATTAATACAAATTTAACCTCAAAAAAAATATTAAATACAATTAATTCTAATTTCTAAACATCTCAATCAAACAAATGTTTTTCCGCGTGGTACGATGAGCGAACAAGAGGACCACTTTCCACGAATCTGAAGCCCATTTCCAAACCTAAGACGCGGTATTTTTCAAATTGACTAGGTTCAATAAATTCCACTACTGGCAAATGCTTTGGGGTAGGTTGTAAATATTGCCCTAAGGTTAAAATATCTACACCAACAGACCTTAAATCCTGCATGGTTTCGATTACTTCATCCTCCGTTTCACCAAGTCCAAGCATAACTCCTGACTTGGTTCTCATTCCACCTTTTTTCAAACGAAAAAGCACTTCTAAACTTCGGTCGTATTTTGCTTGAATACGCACTTGTTTCGTTAAGCGACGAACGGTTTCTAAATTATGCGAAACGATTTCAGGCGCTACATCAATCAGCACTTGTAAGTTTTCCCATTTACCAGCGAAATCAGGGATCAGGGTTTCCAACGTGGTCCCTGGAGACTGTTGGCGAATCGCCCGAACTGTTTGCGCCCAGATTTCAGATCCACCATCTTTCAAGTCGTCTCGGTCAACAGAAGTAACAACCGCATGTTTAACCCCCATAATTTTCACGCTGTTCGCGACTCTTCCTGGCTCAAACTCATCAACCTCTTCCGGTTTTCCAGTTTGAACAGCACAGAATCCGCAGGATCTGGTGCAAATGTTTCCGAGAATCATAAACGTTGCCGTTCCTTCTCCCCAACACTCACCCATGTTTGGACAACTGCCACTTTCGCAAATGGTATGAAGTTTATGTTCGTCCACTAATCCACGGACCGTACGGTAATTCTCACCTGTCGGTAATTTTACGCGAAGCCATTTTGGTTTTTTTATGCGAATAGTGGGTTGATCGGTTTGATTTTCCATGCGTTTCAATAACAAGTTGAATTATGAAATGTTCACAGGAATTAACTCCTGAATTCTTTTTAATAAGGCCTGGCGCTCTGACCACATCTCCGCAACGATTCGAGATTTTGACGAATCCTTAGCAGCTGTAAGTTGTTGAATCATCTTACGGCATTGATACCATGCCAATCCAAGTAAGCCAATGGATGTGTAATAAGCAAAAAGAATCCAAAAATCTAGACCTAATAAGTCCGGAAGGATAAACAACAGCGGCAAATTTAATATCTGCATGGCAAGCATAGTAATGACCATTTTAGTTGAGTTCCAAAACACCTGACGTTTAAAGGTTTTCTCTACAAATCGCTTGACAAAAAAGTAAGGAATAAAAGCATGAAGCATTCCTAAAAAAGCAAAAGGTGATAATAATACAACCTTCAAGAAAAGAATCAAAGAATGACGCTCATGGTATTCATAAAGTTCTTTTTCCGTTAGTCCATTCGATGCTAAGCGCTGAAAATAAAGGGATAGTTCAGATTTCAACTCCCCAATTTCAGAAGGCAAGACTTCTTCGTATTGATTTAAAAAATGAGCCAGGTCTTTTGAATAAGCCCATCGTTGTTGCAAGGAATAGCGATCATCAAAACAAGTTGCATTCATTCCTTTCCGGGTCAACATCATTACTTGCTCATGAAAGGCAAAATCATTTTCGGATTTAATATGGGTAATTACGCCGATAAGTGCTGACTCTAATTTCCGATTTAATTCGTTTATGGTTTTTGAAGGATTTTCTAAATATTGCTCTTTGTAGTCGTTCAAAATTATTGGAGTGGATTCCGCAATCAAAAGATCACTTCTCATAACATTTGGATTGGTATAATTACAGCCAATAGCAACCAAACGGATCTCTTTATTCCAACCTGTCGCTTCTAATGTAGTAAATCCAATGCGTAAAGCTCCTTTTTTCAGCGGCTTCAATCTTCGTTCAAACACATCATTGGTCATCCCTTCTCCAAAAATCAACAAACTCCGTTTTCCTTCCAATATTTCCGTAGCTATTCGAAAGGACTCAATGTTTTTTTCATTCGAATTCCCTCCATCATGTTGACGGTAAATAGGAATCATGTGCGCACTCCGCAAAAATGGCTTTGAAAACTGGGTAAATACATCCGACCTTGTCATGAAGAAAATAATAGGTTTTCGCAGAACGGAAATAATCAGTGGATCCATAAATGCCGAAGGATGGTTACTCACGAAAATAGTACTACTGAATCGGCTTTGAGTTGCATTCACTAAGCGTATTTTACGAAAATACATACGGAGTGAATAACCCAAGAAAATGTTAAAAACAAAGTATAAGAAACGCATAGATCGCGAAGGTACGAATTTTCAAAATTCTGTTTTAACAATCGTTAGTATAATAACTTTTAATATGTGACAATTATTGGTAAATAAGTTAACCTTATCTTCGCTATCTAAACGAATGATATGAAACGAATCGGTTTATTTTGCGGGGGATTTTCATCGGAATACGCTATTTCGATATTAAGTGCGAACACGATCCAAGCGAACTTTCCAAAAACGTATGAAGTCGTTCAAATCGTCGTTTCGAAAAATCAATGGCTCGTTGAATTTCAAGGAACTTCAGTGCCTTTCGATTTAAATACTTGTCAATTTACGCACGAAGGAATCCAACATAAAATTGATGTGGGACTCGTTTACATTCACGGAAATCCAGGTGAAAACGGTAAGATTCAAGCATTTTTGGATTTACATAACATTCCGTATATCAACTCCGGACCACTTGCCTCTTCCTTATCGTTTGATAAATGGTTTTGTAATCAGTTTTTACGGGCGTTTGATATTCCAGTAGCAAAATCCATCTTTTTGACAAATATTGATGAAAAATCCGCAGATGAAATCATTCAAACCCTCGGACTACCAATCTTCGTCAAACCATCTGATTCCGGTTCTAGCTATGGAATCTCCAAAGTAAAATATGTAACCGAACTGAATCGAGCACTAGAAAGTGCCTTCAAAGAAGGGAAAACAGTCGTATTAGAATCCTTTTTAGATGGAACGGAAGTGACCTGTGGGGTTTATCAAACGGAAGATGGGATTCAGGCGTTACCCTTAACGGAAATTGCTTCCGAGAACGAGTTTTTTGACTACGACGCCAAATACAACGGAAAATCACAAGAAATTACACCCGCTCGCATTTCGAATGAAATGGCCATCAAAGTGCAAGAACGCGCAAAAAAAATATACCAACTTCTACAATTACGTTCGATTTCTCGCATTGACTTTATGATCGTTGGAAACGAAGCTCACGTGATTGAAGTCAACACAACTCCCGGCTTTTCACAAGCGAGTATTGTCCCGCAGATGTTGGCTTGCGCAGGTATTAGCATTGAATCTTTCTGGGAATCGATAGTTCAGTTTGAACTGAAGGACTAATACTGTGCCATCGCATTGAATATTTTCTCCATTCGGATGGTCAATTGATTTCCCGTGCACGAAAAATCATTCACCGTAATGGCAAAGGCAATTTTCTTTCCTGTGGTAGAATCAATGTATCCAGCATAGGATTTCACTCCTTGCATGGAACCACTTTTAGCAAATATTCTGCCTTCACCTACATCTCCTTTGCACAAGGATTTTGCAGTACCTGTTTTTCCTGCAATAGGCAAAGTGTTTTTGTATGAAATTCCATTGGCAGAAGTGTACATATACCTCAGTAGAATGCAAAAATGAGCGGCAGAAATACTATTTGAACGTGACAAACCGCAACCATCATTGATTTCGAATCCATCTAAGTTGATGGTGTCTTTCCAAAATTCTTTAATCACATTTAAACCAGCTTTCAAATCTCCTTTCCCCGTTTTTTGATAAGCCAGTGCGTATACGAGTCCATCTGCAAATAAATTGACACTCTTCAAATTTGTCCAGTTCGCGATGTTCTTTACGGTTTCTCCCTCCACTTGAAAAAGAAGTGACTTGTTCTCATACGTACTTGCATGTAATTCTTTCTGATGCAAACGATAGCCCTTTGCACCATCTTCCACTTGAATTCCATTTTGAAGCAATACCTTTACCCATTCGATGGCCAATTGGTTTTCCGGATCTGGCATACTTCCTTTGACTATGAAATTTGTCGCGTGACTCGGCAGCGTTCCTTTGATACTCCGATTCAATTCAAAGGCATCTCCGTACACAATCGTTTCATCGCTACCGACGTTTGCCGCTAAAACCTGATTTTCTATCTGAAATCCAGGGACTTCCGGAAACATTCCAATATATTGTGCTTTGGTTCCTGGATTACCCGTATTAAACTTCAACTTTACGGTATTGTCATAAAAATTAATTCCACCGGTAAAGGCACCGTAATAGTTTCCAACATCACCGGAATGCCAAGTTGCCGGCGTTCCGTCGTATCCAAATTCCGAAGCATCTGCGATAACGGAACCTTCAATAAACTTGATTCCTTTCGATTTCAAGGAATCGGTCCAAGCGTTTAAGAAAGTTAACTCCTGATTTTCGAAGGAGAAAAATTTACTCCCTAGACTGACATCTCCTCCACCTCTAATCCAAACATTCCCATGCAGCACACTGTCCTTATCAATGAATCCATCACAATAAATGCGTGTTTTCATGCGGTAATCCTCACCTAAGAGTTCAAAAGCGGTAGCCGTTGAAAATAACTTTGTCGTGGAGGCTCCGGGAATCGCTTGGTTCTCGTTGTAGGAAGCAATGACTTGCCCTGTTTCGATATCCATCGCTTGAAAAGTAATCTTTGCATGACGGTTAACCGCATCTTGTACGAACGCGTCCACCGTCCGTTGAACGCTCACTTGAGTCCATGATATTTGGACAAAAAACAAGCAGAACAAAAAGCGCATATCGTATGTTAAAATTTGAGAAAACAAAGATGCAAAAATATTGCCATAACGCAGATATCGCTCAAAAAGTGTAATATTGTGGGTATTCAAAAAATAGATGAACGAGTGAAAACAATACACGAATTTCCAAAAGGACTTGTGTCCGTTTATCCAACTGTGTTTGGTGATGAAAGAGGCTTTTTTCTGGAATCATTCAACAAAGAAACATACACTGAATTCATTCCGGAATTAAGCTTTGTTCAAGATAATCTTTCCAAATCAAAAAAAGGAGTTTTG
>JBILRU010000032.1:0-19447 GCA_044372485.1 Crocinitomicaceae bacterium | reverse complement strand
AAAACTACTACCGCCTGTCCAGCGAAGTGTATTGAAGTCCAATTGTTTTTTAGGAAGGATGTCCATCAATAATCCATTGCTTCTTTCGAGAGGCCCCCAAGTAATTGGAAAGTTTTGAGCAACTATTTGATTGCAACAGAACAAAAATACTAGGAGGAGTTTATGCATCGTTATGGTTTCACAAGTTGTATTCCAAGATAGGATTTAGGTGAAATGTTTTTTAATTCCTCTGTTAAGGTAGGTGAAAGTTTCAATTCGTCAATGAATGCGTGGACACTTTCTTTTGTTACTTGTTCATTTTTACGGGTCAATCCTTTCAATGCCTCGTAAGGTTTTTCAAATCCTTCGCGACGCAATACGGTTTGAATCGCTTCTGCCACCACTGCCCAATTTTGATCGAGGTCCTCATGCAATTTTGCTTCGTTCAATAATAGTTTACTAAGTCCTTTTAAGCTAGACTGCAAAGAAATTAAACTATGCGCAATAGGAACTCCAACTACACGAAGAACGGTTGAATCCGTTAAATCGCGTTGCAAACGAGAAACGGGAAGTTTAGCGGACAAATGTTCAAAAAGCGCGTTGGCAATACCGATATTCCCTTCCGAGTTTTCAAAGTCAATTGGATTTACTTTGTGAGGCATGGCAGACGAACCAATTTCTCCTGTTTTGATTTTTTGTTTGAAGTACTCCATTGAAATGTAAGTCCACATATCGCGGTTCAAGTCCAGAATGATGGTGTTGATGCGTTTCATCACATCGAACAAGGCTGCCAGTTGATCGTAATGTTCAATTTGCGTCGTTGTTTGAGAACGATTTAAGCCCAATTTACAATTGACAAAATCATTCGCGAATGTCACCCAATCGTGAGCTGGAAACGCCACATGATGTGCGTTGAAATTTCCGGTTGCACCACCAAATTTCGCTGGATAATCTTGTTTAACTAATTGATTTCGTTGAATCGTTAATCGTTCCGTAAAAACTTGAATCTCTTTTCCTAAACGCGTTGGTGATGCGGGTTGTCCATGTGTGCGTGCAAGCATGGGAACATCCTTCCACTCGTTTTGGTAAGTCGTTAATTGTGCAATTAATTCATCCAACATCGGCAAATACACTTCTTCAATTCCTTGTTTCAAGGAAAGCGGAATAGCGGTGTTGTTTATGTCTTGGGATGTGAGTCCGAAGTGAATGAACTCCAAGTATTTGTGAAGGTTGAGTTCTTCCATTTTACTTTTTAGAAAGTATTCAACTGCTTTGACATCGTGATTCGTTGTTTTCTCCGTTTCTTTAATCCATAACGCGTCGGACTCTGAGAAGTTTTGATAAATCGACATTAGGGCTGAAAACGTTTCTTTTGGAAAGTCAGCAAGTGGTTCGATGCCACTTTCTACCAAGGAAATAAAGTATTCCACTTCAACAAACACACGGTAGCGAATGAGTCCAAATTCGGAGAAGTATGGACCTAGTTGACTAGTTTTAGAATGGTAACGTCCGTCAATTGGAGAAATGGCTGAAAGTGAATTTAATTCCATGTTTTTTTGAATAAGGAACAAAGATACGATATTGCGTAAAACTACTCAAACCGAAAGTGTTCGATTTATCAATTAAAAGTGCGTTCCAATGGACATCGGGATTAAAATCCTTGGTATTTTTGTCCCATGGAATTTTCAAAACGGTTTATTCGATTTAATTGGTTCGTGATCATCCTCATTTACCTGATAGTGGTGGCGGGAAGTTTGGTACGCATCACAGGAAGTGGAATGGGTTGTCCGGATTGGCCAAAGTGCTTTGGTGCATGGATTCCACCCACAGAATTATCGGAACTTCCAGCGGATTACCGCGAAGCATACCTTTTGAAACGCGAGAAAAAAGTGGAGAAATTCTGTCGCTTTTTGAATACTGTTGGAATGAAGGAAACAGCGCAGCGCATTCAGTCTGATCCCACCGTGTATGTGGAAGAAGCCTTTAACGTACGTAAAACGTGGACAGAATACCTCAATCGTTTGGTTGGATTCGCGGCTGGTAATGCGATGCTGATAGCGTTCGTGTGGATGCTTATTGTTTACCGAAAACGCAAGTTCGTACTGTTGATGCTCTTAAACCTTGTCCTGATGGGAGTCGAAGGCTGGTTTGGTTCGATTGTTGTCGCAACGAATTTAGTTCCATGGACTATTACCGTTCACTTGTTTTTGGCATTGGTTATTATTGGAATCCAGTTATACTTGATTTATTCCATGGGAAGCGGATCCAAAACAACGCTTGTGTTGAATCGATCCATGCGCACCGTTTTATGGCTGATTTTACTCATAACGTTTTATCAAATGTTTTTGGGTACGCAAGTACGCGAGTCGATTGACCTGCTTGTAAAACAAGGATATAGTCGGACACAATGGTTGGATAAAATCGGTATCGAATTTTTGATTCACCGTAGTTTCTCCTGGCTTGTTTTGATCTTGTTGGGATGGATGTTTTGGAAGAATGAACAAACTCAGAAATATGCGATCATCCGTTGGACATTTATCATTCTTGCTTTGGAATTGGTTAGTGGTGTATTGTTGGCGTATGTCGATATGCCAGGATTGGTTAGAACGAGTCACTTAATCTTTGCAAGTGGATTGTTCGGTTTATTGTTATTTACCGTTTTTCAGCTCAAAAAGAATCCGGCATAAATAAGTGTTAAAATATCCACCCAAGAATCTTCCGCTCTTACGTTTGACTTCCTAGAAACAGGTAAAATTGTATCTTAGGGTATCTTGGAAACGAAAATAGGTGATTTAAGCATCGATGAATCTTTAATCAAAAGCATCGAAAAAGGAGAGGAAACGAGTATCCTTCTACTTTACGACGCCTCATTTTCTGTGTTGATGAATGTGGTTGTACGTTACAAGAAAAACCACGAGGACCGTGTTTCTCTCATCAATAATGTATTTATGAAGGTCATTGTACACATCCGGGAATTTAACGTGGGGACTTCCTATGTCGCTTGGATTAAAACCATTCTGAAACGAGAGATTATTGATGATTTCAGAAGGAATAAACGTCGCCATTTGGAAATATCCATGGCTGATCTGCCGGATGAAGCGGAATGGGAGGCCTTTGATTTAAACATGGACCGACAAATTGAAGCGGCGCATGTCAACAAACTCCTACTTAAACTGCCCACAGCAACGCGAACGGTGTTCAATTTATTTATATGGGAGGACTTAACTCCAAGTGAGATTGCAAAAGAATTGAGTGTATCCATTGAAACGGTTCGTTGGCACATCAAAATGGCACGAAAACGTATGCGTCATCAAATCGAAAAGCCATGAAAGAGCAAGAAGATATCAAGCAGGACTTTGACCGTTGGTTGGTGAATCAATGGGTAGAGGAGGAGTATGTTCCTAGTCCCATGGATCGAAACAGCGTTTTGGGAAACATCTCGAAAAATCGAGCGAGTAAGATAAGAACGAGAATCATGTTATTGGCAATTGGATTGAGTTTCTTATGTGCTTTGCTTTTTTGGAATGTGTCACGGAAAGACATCCAGAAAAAAAACAAGTTGATTCCAGAAAAAGAGCATGTTGTTCAACAAAAACTTGATGCTCAAGAATTAGTACCAGCAGGTTTTCCAATAATTATAAGTTCATCTTCTGTGATGGACTATTTATTCCCAACGTATCCAAGCGTGGATATGTACACGGGAATGTTGGAAATCCCGAAAGAAGATATCTTTGTTTTAGAAGAGCACCCAAGTCCCAAAGTGCTGATTCAGTCAGTAGATTTGGACACTGTGATGAAGAATTTAGGCATCTTTTTCCTACAGTCTTCTACCAGTTATCAAGGAAGGAATTTTTCGGGTGTTACTTCTGGACACGAGCTTGTGGTTGCTTCGGTAATAAATGGATCGATGTCTTATCCAAATACACCTGATACAAGCAGTTCCAATGGAGGATTTCGTCCGCAAGGAATGGCCAGTAATCAGTACGTTCAATATTCATTTTACGATGTGCGACAACTGTTGTTCAACGAAGCGATTTACCGTCAAGTCCTTGCTGTAAATGTCTTGCCGCGAATAGCGTATTACATGCGAACATCTGCGCCTGGTTGGAACAATCCAGTCGGTATGCAAATGCGTAAGGAGGTGCCACAGCCGATAAGTAATGCTACGCGCAATCAAGATGAAAACATGCGTCGTATTGCTCGTCAAGCGGAACCAAATAATCCCTATTCTTCCTTCAAGCCTGGACGTCCATTTTATCTTCGACAACCAATTCGTGTGAACAATATGGCCAAGGTAGGATTGTTAATTGGCGATAATTTCCTAATTAAATCACAGGGGGAAAAAGTATTGGTGGTGAGTTGCGATGCGGAACGTGTGTCGCTTGTGAAGGAGGATGGTGTCATCGAAGCAAGTCATTCGATACATATTGAGCATCCGCGATTCTTTAGTCAAAAAGCGAAGTATCCTTTTTACGACGAGGAATCCCAACGCTTGTTTTTAATCGTGGAAACGAACTTTGTTTACATGTGGTTCGAAGTGAATCAAATGACGGGTGAAACACGGTATATTTTCAAAACTGAAACGATTTGGAATGACCCAAATTGGGACATCAAGGATGAGACATTGTCATACACTTACAAAGGAAAATCCTATCAAAGACGATTGGACTAATATCCCACGACAATCGGACTCGAATGATTGCGATAGACAATCCGGTAGTGTCCATTTGAAAGATGCGCTAGGGAAAGTTTGTCCTTAGCGGTTTGAATGCGGTGAATGAGTACAATAGAACCTTTCCCGTCCATTAAGTAAATGAATTCGCCAATACAGACTGGATCAACTTGAAGGTACAGTGCATCGATCGTCGGAATTGGATAAATACGAATTTGTTGGTCATCAATTAATTTTGAAATCATTACGTTTTCAATTTTCCATGTTTCTTTTAAACGAGTGTTTCCTGCAATTCCTGTAGTGATATAAAAATCGCCTTCGTGAGAAAAGCAAACACCACCCTTTCTTGGGATTCCAGTGAAATCAGGTAGTGACTGGGTATTAAAAAAATTCAAATTGATCTTATCAAATGACGTGAATGTTTGGTTGTTTGGATCAATGCCACCAAAGACATATAGGCAGGAGTCTTTCTGTACGGTGCCAACGTAGGTTCGTTCGCCAAAAGACAAGACAGGAAAATTGGTCCATTGATCCAAAACTGGATCATATTTCCATGTTTCCGAATTCCAAGTGGAGGCACTTGTTTTTCCTGCGGAAATGTAGCCGAAATTATCGTAAGAAAAAGCGAGTCCACGCCAAATACCAGGAATAGGTAAATTGTTTTTTTGTTGCCATTCTTGGGTGTAAATGGAATATCGCCAGACTTCATTCATGATTCCAGACGAGTTTTGCCCACCGATGAGGTACAGTGAATCTCCGATGATGAAATGGACACAGCCTGCGCGTCCAGAAGAAGGCAATGAAGGTAGGGTGGACCATTGTTCGTTGCTTGGATTAAAACACCAAGAGGAACTTAAGAAATTTCCATTGCAATTGTCTCCGCAAAGAATGTAGCCTAATCCGTTGTGCGAGAAACCAGTAGCATATTGACGGTTTTCACCATCGGGAAGGGGAGAGGTATTTTCCCATTCTTGAAGGGTTGCGTTGAAACGATAGAAATTTCGGGTGCAATTGAATCCATCGTCGCGACCCGTTCCGCAATAATGTTTGTCCTCAATGCTGAATCCCGCAGCATCGTCTCGAGGATTTCCCGGAAAATCGGGTAGTTGTTGCCAAAATTGTGCATGTAAGTTGAAAGCACTTTGGCAAAAGATGAATACGAGTAGTCGGCGCATGAATTTCATAACGTTATAATCATCGTTTTTATTTTAAACGATTAAAACGAAGGTGTTCCACTGATTTTATACGCCACTTTCGACGATATAGCGTAACTCAGTCGCAGCATGCCCGTCAAGTAATTTGTTTCAAACATATTAGAGGAAAGCAAAGAATAATTATTACTGATGGAAGCACCTATTGAAAGGTTGTTTTTGAAATTGTATTGGTAGAAAATCCCGATGTTGTGATTAAGAGTCGAAAAGAATCCAGTACTATGCTGATACGCTTTGAATGTCAGGTTAAAGAAAAAATCGTGGAATTGATCATTGACACCACGGCGATAAAAAAGAGCAGGCGTTAAAGAGAAATGTTTTGCCGAATCTAAGTCAAATCGATAGCTTGCGTTTGCCGCTATCGTCATGGAAGATTTGTAGGTGTATGGATATGTGGTTATTTCCGCACGATTTAAATTGTTTCCAGCAAGTCCGAAGGACCATTTTTTACCTACTAAGGACGCACCAATGTTCACACAATAGGAAGCTGGATTCCACATGGTAAAAGACTCCATGAAAGTCATGTTATCACGGCGCATACTGAGTCCAAGTCCGGAATTTAAAGTAAGGTTGCGATTGATTTTTGCACTATACGCAGCATTGAACGTAGTAGAGATTGTTTTCCATTCAAACCATTGACTAAACTCATTGTTCAATCCTAACGAGAAGGAACCAACTTGTTGCTTCAAGGAAAAGAAATTGATGAAGTTGGAAGTTGTTCCAATTTTGGAATACATACTCGTATTGCTCAGGTAAAGTTTCTTTTCTGCAAAAGCAGATGGATTACTCGCATTGAAATAATCATCCATGGAATAGGTGCTTTGTGCAAAATATGGACTTGCAACAGAAAGGAAAAAGCATAAAATGATGGATCGCATAAGTAAAGTTTTCTTGTTTAAACAAGTTCAAGTAACAAAAAGTTACACTAAACACCCCCTAAGCAAATTAATTACGTTTACTTAATGGAGTAAGAAGTGATATGCAGGATCCAAGTGCGGAATTATTGAAAAGAGTTCAGGCCTACGATCGTAGGGCGCAATTGGAATTGTATCAACTTTGCTATCCGGTATTGATCAGCACCGCTCGACGCTTTAGAAAAAACGAAGAGGAACATAAAACATTGGTGAACAATGCTTTTATGAAGATTGTCCAGAACTTAGATAAATACCAGGAAATTCGTTTTTTTAGTTGGATTAAGCGGATCGTCACTAACGAAATCATTGACGATTTTCGTCGCTCCAAAAATTATCATACTTTTTACAAACACGATGCCGAAATCGAAGGGAATGATGGCGTTCATCCCGAAGCGGAATATGAACTCAATCAGGCGCATTTGAATATGATGCTTCTTCAATTATCAGAGCCAACCCGTGTGGTCTTCAACCTTTTTGTCGTTGATGGGTATTCGCATCGGGAAATTGGTGAACTACTCGGAATCTCCGAACAAACATCGAAGTGGCATACGAAAGTTGCCCGGAAAAAATTAAAAGAATTACTTAAAATAGAAAACCATGTTATCTAAGCAAGAAGATTTCGATCGCGATGTAAAGCGCGTCCTGCAGGAGGTCAACGGTGAAGAAATTCCCCTCGATTTTTTGGTGGACATCGAGCAACGGCTCGATCAATTGGAAAAAAAGAAAAAACGACGCGTGTTCGTTTGGTTTTTTACGGGAATCGTTTTGGCAAGTGGACTCACTTATGGACTACTGCGTGGAAACGGGACATCAAACCATTCTGTCATTAGTACACCGCAAAAAGGAACCATTATAGCAACGAAAACCAAGGTTTTCACGCAAGTCGCTTCTCCTAAGAAAATTCAATTCAGTCCAACGAATACGGTTCAAACAGCCATTGCGAGACATTCCGTAGTGAATAGAAATTCATTTTCCGATTCTCCGTTAAACGGAACAGTCACACGTTCAATTCACGATGATCAACTCGATTTAAAACAAACAGCAAGTCCCATTGAAAACATCGCTTCGGTTCAAATACAAAAAGCCATAACTAATACGAGCAAAGATTCACCAGCATTTCTTTCGGATCATAAAACAGCAGTTTCAACATTCATCGATTCGGTAAAAGTGATTTCACCAATCAAAAATGATCCCACGATAGGCGAAGTGAGTCCAACGATTACTGTTCCGGAAATAGTGATGAATATTGATCTTCCAAAATGGACACATTCTTTTGGGTTTTATACCGGTATGAGTGGGGTAATTTCATCCTTTCAAACCGATGATGCAGCTTGGTTAGCTACTGCAGGGTCACCGAACATACTAAAATACCGAGAACTAAGGTCCACTCAAGAGCGATCCACTTCCAGTATCGATATATCACTACGTTATCGAATGGCCAAAGAACACCTTGTCCTGCAAACTGGAGTGGATTTCTTTGAATGGGGCGAGCAAATTCAGTACGATTACTCCTTCGTTTATGATGGCGTGAATCGATATTCCTATTTGTCTTTGCCTGTTTATTTGGGATATCGACAAGCATTTAGTTCCTTTGAATGGAGTGCAAATATCGGTTGTTCCGTTGGACACGTACTTCAACAAAAGGGACGATACATTCAACCTGATTTAGTGACTTTGGCCTTGGAAAACGCACGTCCTTGGACAGTCACGGGAATGGCACAGATTGAATTCATATACATCTTTGATCGCTATCGATTTTCACTCGCTCCAACATACCGAATGTCTCTTGGTAATGTTGTCAATTCAACATTTACCAAAAATCGCTATTTCTCCTTCGGATTACAATTGGGAATGGCGTATCAGTTTTAATGCGAAAGAAAGGTTTAACGTCCTTTAGGTCGGCGTGAATTCGATTTTTTTGTCGTTCCTCCACGCTGTTCCTTTTTCTTTGGTGGGTTTCCAAAGTTAGGACTGCTCAAGTAGGGCTTTTTGGATTTTGGTGGATGTGATGTGCTCGATGAGCTTGTTGTTTTTGGTTTTTTCGGTGTCGCTGGTTTCGATGATTTTCTTACATCCTCGTTGGTAGAATCTTCCAAGAGATTGTTGATGATGTCCATTTCACTTTCGGTCAAATCTCGCCATTCTCCGACAGGTAAACCTTTCAATCCGATGTTCATGATTCGGACACGTTCTAACTTTGTGACTTCATAACCAAAGTGTTCGCACATGCGTCGAATTTGTCGGTTAAGTCCTTGAATGAGGGTGATTCGAAAAACTTGGTTGGCTTCTTGAACGACTTTGCATTTTTTCGTATTGACGCCCAAGATTGGAACTCCTTTTGCCATGCCGGAGATCATTTCCGGAGTCAAGGGTTTGTTGACGGTCACAACATATTCCTTTTCGTGGTTGTTTCCAGCCCGTAAAATCTTGTTGATGATGTCACCATTGTTGGTCAAGAAGATGAGTCCTTGCGAATCTTTGTCCAATCGTCCCACCGGAAAAATCCGTTTGCTGTGATTTACGAAATGCACGATGTTATCGTGTACATTTTCCTCCGTTGTCGATGTAACTCCTACCGGTTTATTCAAGGCGATAAAAACGATGTCCTCTCCTTCGCGCGGTTCCAATTCCGTTCCATTGACGCGAACTTTATCTCCTACTTTGACTTGGTCGCCTATGGTTGCTTTCCGCTTGTTGATGAATACCAATCCACGTTCAATAAATTTATCTGCCTCACGTCGTGAGCAAAGTCCACTTTCACTGATAAATTTATTTAGGCGCATGTCGTAAACAACTTTGGTTAGCTCTAAAAATGCTGTGAATTCCCTTCGTCGGCATCCATATTTCGCTTTGAGCGATAAAATTAGTCAAATTAAAAAGTTCACGTAGAAATGGAGCAATCTATTTTTCTTGGTATCAAAGGAAGTTAAAAACAGCGGTGCGTTCTACGCCATTTCTAAGGAGGATAAATACTTTTTTTCCAAATTTAGCATTGCTTCTAGTCTGACTTTCTCGAATAAAGAAATAATTTAGCCCCGTAAGTTTTGAGATAAATTCTCATCTATTTCAATATATTTTTTAAAAGGCCTATTTTTACACAAAACTATCACGAATGATTTTCAGATTCAGCTATTTCCTCCTCTTTTTTGTGTACTTATCGACACAACTAATAAGAGCGCAGGTTCCAATTTCTTCCTTTCAGTCGAATCCTTCATTGAATGCGGGTGTGATTACGATTTGTCAGGGACAATTTATCACTTTCACGAATACTTCAACCAATGTGTTGCCAGGAAGTACCTATTCATGGATTTTTGGAACAGGGTCAACACCGGCCACAGCAAACACGGTAGGGTCTCATATTGTGCAATACAATACTGCAACAATTGGAACAACAGTTACCTTAACAGTTACTAATCCAAACGGACAATCCAATTCAACGAGTAAGACGGTTGTTGTGAACGCAACACCAGTTTCTAATTTGATATTGGCAAATACCGGAGCGAGTTTTGGTACGACAACGGCAAACGGAATCACCTTGTTCAAACGATGTGTTAGCCAAAATACGACAAGCACCAATTTCCTTTGGAATGTGTCGGCAATCCCAGGAACGACACAAACGTTTAATTGGGGCGATGCAAGTCCGAATGGCACGCAAGCCAATATAGTTGCGGGACAAATTTCACATTCCTATGGACTTGGAGCCTATACCTTAACACACACACTGACCAATGCAGCTGGTTGTCAGACAATAAAACAGTACTATATTTTTAATGGAGATGCACCGACCATCAATGTCTCTGGTTCTGGACAAACGACGTGTTTGCCTTATCCGTATGAAATTGATATTCTTTCCAATAATATACCGGGAACACAATACACCGTTTCGTTTACAGATGGAACACCATCGAGTATTTTCTCAACTATTAACGACACAACCATTGCACATATTTTCAATACTTCGTCATGTGGTCAATCTTATCCGGTTGGACCTATCATCATCAATAATGCATTTTCATCGACAATTGTTGCACAAAATGCATGTGGAACTACGTTTGCAACGGTTGGTCCAATTACGATTTCAACAGGATCGGATGCACAGTTTACCTATACTCCTGCGTCTCCCATTTGTGTGAATGAGGATGTGAGTTTTTCTAACACAAGTTCACCTGGTGAATCAGTTAGCAATAGCGGTTGTACGAATGCCTATGGTCATTATTGGTCTATTCAAGAAACGACAGGTTACACAATTCCTTATGGTTCACTTGGATCAAACAACGGTAACATTAATGGGAATTACGATTACACAACGTGGACGAATGGAACAGACAGTTTAGTCATTAATTTCAATGTGCCTGGTGTTTACCATGTATGGATGTATACTGGAAATACCTGTGGAATGGATTCCATTATGCAATTAGTCACCATTAATCCAACGGGGACTGTATTAGCAACTCCATTGGTTCAAACCATTTGTTCTGGCGAATTTTTCAATCCGATTATCTTTACTTCAACGATACCTGGATACACGGTTACCTGGAATTTAGACGATTCAACAAATGTTGGTGGATTTAATTCATTAACAGGAACTGGTGTTACTATTTCGACAGTTACACCAACAATATTGACTAATACGACCAATGCCGTCGCATCTGTTCAGTTGTCTGCTTCCGTTGGGTGTACGAATTCCTCACCAACGGAAGTTACGATTAACGTGAACCCTTGGAAACGTTCAAGCGAACCCAAGTCAAGCTTATGTATGTAGTGGGAATAGTACCAATATCCAACTTTCAAGCAATCTTCCAACGGCAACATTTTCCTGGCAGACAGCGGCCCCAGCAACAATCACGGGTGAGTCCAACGGTTCTGGAAGCACGATCAATCAAACGCTTTCGAATAGTGGAAATACCTTAGATACGGTTTTCTACACCATTTATGTTGGTAGTGTTCAATGTCCGGGAGACTCCATTGTTGTTCCGGTAGTTGTCCAACCAACGTTGGGCATGAATACCGTTCAAGATTTCACGGTTTGTCCCGGGACAATCATTAATCCAACGGATTATATTACTTCTCCATTGGGAGCAAGCTTAACATGGACAAACACGAATCCGTCCATCGGAATTCCTGCATCGGGTTCCGGACAAATTCCAACGTGGTCTGCAAGTTCCAATACAACGACATCCAGCATTAGTGGGAACATAACCATGACTGCTGTATTGAATGCGGCATGTCCAGGAGTGACTGATCAGTTTACCGTAACGATTAATCCGGTTGGAACGGTTGATTTATCGACTTTAGACACCTTGATTTGTAGTGGAGAGAGTGTGGATGTGACATATACCAGTAATCTGACAAATATGAGCATCGTTTGGAATCACGTTTCCCCAACGACTATTTTAGGGGCGACAAATGGATCTTCAAATAGTGGAACAGTAAATGATGTTCTTGTAAACATTGGAAATACAATTGATACAGTGATTTATTATTTTGTTCCAACAGGAGTATCCTGCTTAAGTGATACGCTGTTCTTATCTGTTGCTGTTCAACCACAAATTACGATGAATCAATTAGCGGATGTGACGGTATGTGCAGGAACGAGTATTAATCCAACTGATTATGTGACGAGTCCTGCGGGTGGACTGATTTCATGGACGAATTCGAACGCGAATATCGGATTAGCGGCTTCGGGAAGTGGACAAATCCCAAATTGGACAGCTGCGGCCAATAATTCAGGTTCAGTCATAAGTGGAACAATTACCGCCACAGCACAATTAAACGGATGTACAGGAGTTCAGGATGATTTCGTTGTAAGCATTAATCCGACTCCAGGATTTCAATTTACGACGAATCCTTCGGGTGGATTAAGTTGTGTGTCACCAACAGCACAAATTATTGGAGTGATTCAACCCGCCAATTGCAGTATCTCTTGGGTTGGTCCAGGTATTATTTCTGGAGCTCAAACAACATCAGTTACGGTGAATGCCGCAGGATCTTATTTTGTAACGGTGACCAATCCAACAACGGGGTGTGTTAATATCGACACAGTGATCATGGATGCGCCAAATCTTGTTCAAATCACAGGTGTCGTACTTTCAGATGTTCAATGTTATAATGGTTCGGACGGAGAAATTATTCTTTCCACTAATCAGCAAGGTTCACTCACCTATGCATGGACACCAAATATAGGTTCTACGAATTCCATCGCGAATTTGTCAGCGGGAACCTATTCTGTGGTGATCACTAATGACGATCTATGTACAGCAGATACGACCTTGATTATTCAGGAACCAAATCCAATTTCCATCGATTTGATTTCTTCTGTTATTTCTCAATGTGGTGAAGCCAATGGATCAATTCAAGTTTCAGCGCAAGGAGGAACGGGATCCTTTAATTATGCATGGAATAACGGAGGAAATGGATCTCTATTGGAAAACATCGATAAAGGAAGCTATGTTTTGATCGTAACGGATCAGAACAATTGTACACTGAGCGATACCTTCTCCATTGATTGCAATCCATTGATTCCAATTATTGTTCCACAATTCTTATCTCCGAATAACGATGGTAAAAATGATACGTGGATTTTCGGGAATACGTCGCAATATCCAGAAATCAAAGTTTGGGTATACAACCGTTGGGGAAATATCGTTTACCAATCAGAGATTTATCAGAACGATTGGAATGGTTGGTTTACGGAGGGACGTCAAGTAGATGGACCATTGCCTGCAGCAACCTATTTTTATGTCATCGACACGATGAAAAAGTCACAAGATTTGATTAAAGGATATATAGAGATTCAACCATGAGAAAATTAATACTATACACCGTACTCTTTACATGTATGAGTCAGATACACGTGAATGCACAGCAGGATGCACAATCTTCGCTATATTTTTTCAATCCTTTGAATTACAATCCAGCGTATGCCGGAAGCAGAGGATCTTTGAACGTGACGGCAGTCAACCGAGCGCAATGGGTTGGATTAGAAGGAGCGCCACGAACACAATTCCTCTCCATCCATGCTCCAATTATGAAAAAACACATAGGAGTTGGTGGAAACCTAAGCTATGACCGCATTGGTGCCCGAACAAATTTCACCATGATGGCAAATGTTGCGTATCATTTGGAATTTAAGCATACAGATTGGAAGCTTTCCATGGGACTTTCTGGAGGGATTCAGTCCAGTCAATATGATTTTAAGGGTTTGACCGTGATTGATCCAACGGATTACAATTATACAACATCCAACCAAATCAAGGCACCTAATTTCGGGACTGGAATGTATGCGTATTCAAAAAATGCGTACATCGGTTTCTCTATTCCGCGTTTGATTCAACGTTCTTTGGATACTTTGTCTAACTCGTATTTGCAACGTCATTATTTCTTAGCAGCCGGCTATGTCTATCACTACAATTCCGTATTGGACATCAAGCCATCCATGCTCATAAAATTTACAGCAAATGCTCCAGTTACGATAGATTTCAATTTGTCCGCACATTTATTCAAACAGTTTTGGGCGGGTGTGATGTACCGTTACAGAGAGTCTATGGGTATTAACTTATCTTATTCTCCATCAGATGCTTGGACCTTCGGATATGCCTATGATTTCCCAATCAATCAGTTGCGATTTAATAATTGGGGTAGTCATGAGATTTATGTGGCCTTCGATTTACGTTCCAAACAAGCT
Source organism: Crocinitomicaceae bacterium (assembly GCA_044372485.1). GTDB lineage: Bacteria > Bacteroidota > Bacteroidia > Flavobacteriales_D > Crocinitomicaceae > UBA952. Next base: position 4,987 of record JBILRU010000032.1, on the reverse strand, counting down.
GCTTTTGTCAGTCCAAGATATTTTTAACGAAAAAGCCATGAAAAGAACAATATTAACGGCTGCATTATTGCTTATTACAACAATCGCCACTGCACAAAGCTTCAAGCAAGAATACGCAGAAAAGCTATCTAATCAATTCAACTACGTAGAGGCTTATCCTGTATGGGTGGAGCTTGTCAATGAATCTATTCAGGTAAATACCTTAGATATCAAAAGTCTTCGTTCGTGCATCGCTGCTGCTTTTGGTTCCGAGCAATATTCAGAAGCATTGAAATGGTCTGAAATGCTAGTCGGCAAGTCAAAAGAAGTAATTGAATCGGATGTGTTATTGCATCTTCAAATCCTTTTGTTGAATAAGAAATATGATGTCATGAAGCAACAAGTAAATGGCTTTTCATCTCTATTTCCTGGTAGTTTAGCATTGCAGCAATGGAAGATTGATATCGATCAGCTTCCTGAAATTCTTCAACGTAAATCTGAGTATGATGTGACGCTTTTTCGCAGTGTTGACATAGGGGAGGAGTTCTCCGCAGTCCCATTTGAAGAAGGAGTTTTACTTGTCACAACAGGACAAAACTCGGGATTTGTGAACCGAGTATATGGAAAAACAGGTCAGTTTTTCACCGATTTAGTATACGTGAAATTGGCAGGAGGAAAGCAAGCAAAGGAAATTATATGGAACGACATCAAAAGAACTAATCCACACGATGGACCCATTTCTTTCTCTTCGAATAACCGATATGCCTTTTTGACAACAAATCAAGATGTTTTGGACGAGCAGAATCGCATTAAGTACAACCGCTTGAAGTTGGAGATTTTTGAGAAAGAACGCGATGAGTGGGTGAAGAAAGACTTCTTTAAATGGAACAGCATTGCATATTCAATCGGACACGGTACCGTTGATGATAGTTTGAACTTATATTTTGTTTCGGATATGCCTGGAGGATTTGGAGGGACAGATATTTATGTGTGTAAATGGAACGGTAGTGGATATGAGGCACCAAAGAATCTGGGTCCAAAAGTGAATTCACTTGGAAACGAATTATTTCCATACGTTTCTTTGGATGGAACGCTTTATTTTGCGTCTAATGGTTGGTTAGGTTACGGTGGACTGGATGTCTTCACTTGGGATTTCGTCTCCAACTCACCACTCAATATGGGATCGCCGGTTAATTCCAACGCGGATGATTTTTCCTTCAACGTCAATGAAATTGCAGGTAAGGGTTTTGTGTCCTCGAATCGAACGAATTGGAAGGATGAGGTTTTTGTTGTCAACGCGAAAATGAAGAAACGATACGTCGATATTGAACTGAAAGATTGTCAGAACAAACCATTTGCACAGCAGAAAGTTACCCTGTATAGAAAAGACGGTTCCTATTGGAAAACACTAGTTTCCGACGATTACGGCCGCTTGAGTTACATCGGTGTCATTGGTGAAGAATACCACTTAAACTTTAAAGATCCGGTTTCTCGCTTAACGGATAGCATAACCTTCACCAACGAGCTTGATGCTTCCCAAACCATTCGATTATTTGCGCGTCCGAAGAATCAAATTTCTACGATAACTGTAATGAATACATCCAATGTGCCTCTTGATGGAGCGATGGTGCGATTCTATTCAAAGGAAAAGGAAATTCAACGTAAAATAACTCCCAAAAATGGAGAATTATCCTTTGATGCATATTTGATTGATTCTTTTTCCGTTACGGCAATTAATCACAAGGAATTTTCGATGAAGATGCCAGAAGATCACAAATGTGATTCTCTTATTCGTTTGGATTGTAAAATGAAATTGAATACAGGAAATACCTTCATTAATCTAGATCAAGTACTTTACGACTACAATAAATGGGACTTGCGTCCAGAAAGTATCATTGAACTAGATAAACTTGTGAAGTATATGAAATCCAATGACTTAAAAGTGGAATTATCTTCGCACACCGATTCACGTGGAGAAGATGTCTATAACGAATGGCTTTCACAGCAGCGTTCAAATTCATGTGTAAATTACATCATCAGCAAAGGAATTAGTTCAACAAGAATCATTGCTAAGGGCTACGGAGAATATCGTTTGAAAAATCGTTGTGCAAATACGGTGGAATGTACCGAAGAAGAGCACCAGCAAAACAGAAGAACGGAGTTGAGAATTTTGAATGATTGATAAAATCTAAGGATATCAATATGAAAATAAAAGGTAGCTAAAAGGCTGCCTTTTTTTGTTTTACGTTTTAATTACCGTTTGACAAAAATCAAGCTACTTTAATAAATTCACATGTCCTACTTTGTAGATGACTTCACCAGATTCCTTGACAATAAAACGTAGTTTCCAAATGTACGTTCCGTCTTGACATTCATGGCCATCTCTTGTCCCATTCCAACTACTATTCACATTGGGTTGCATATTTGGAACTGAAGGAGCATCTTTTGTTTCATAAATTAATTCTCCCCATCGATCATAGATACTGAATAAATAGGATTGTGGTTTTATAATCGTAGTTATTACAGGATAGAAGTATTGGTTATTCTCATCAAAATCTGGCGTAAATGTATTTGGAACATAAACCAAAACTTCATCTTGAATTCGAATGACTTGATAAGCTGTATCAGGACACATGCCTTGGTTCATCGCTACCATCATGATTTGATATAATCCAGGAGGACATCCATAGGTATAACCATCTTGATCTTTGTCAGTTGGGTCATAGAAAGCTGTTGGTGGAGTAAATAATTCACTCATAGGGAGTTGAGGGTCACATTCCCCTAAATCCCAGAAGTAATTTGTTGAATTTTCCGATGTATTGATGAAACTAAAGGTAGGATTAATTAAGGATTGAGATAAATCTGATGGCGCCAAATCAAAACTTGCTTCCGCCCATTCGATACCATCTATGTTAATAAATGCACTTGTATCGTTATCACAACCGTATCCCGTGTTATTGACAATAATAAAAATACTCGTGTCTTGATAAATGTTAAAACTATACGTATTCAAAACCGATGTGGATTGAAGTAAGGTGGAATCAGCATAGTTTCCATTTGACCCAGCATACCAAGTATAGACATTTGAAGAGTTAGGAGTTCCACCCGTAAAGATTGTATTCAAGTCAATTTGGGCATTCATACAAGCCATTAAATCACCCTGAATCGTAATTTCAGGATCGTCAAACACGTTGATGTTGAATGTGTCTAGTGCGTTACATCCAACGCCTGTAAGTGTTACCTCTACGGCGTAACTTGCATTTGTTGTCAACGAAGGACTTGTATAATTCAACGAATTTGCACCATTGATTAACTGGTAAGGTTGTCCACTTGGATTTGATTCATACCATTGATATCCCCCAACACTTCCTATTCCTCCCTGAACGATTGTATTTAACGGCACTTGAGCCCCTTCACATACATTTGTGATACCAGATATATCTATAACAGGGTCTTGAATGACGGTAATTCCTACTTGATTGGAAGGCAGTGAACCACAAGCAATTCCAGATTGTTGAACAATCACGTTGTAGTTGTTTGTTCCAATGAGATTGGATGGTGGACAAAACGTTTGTGTTACTTCACCACCTGGAATCCATAAATAGGTATTTGTTCCGACCCCACCTTGAACAGTTGCCGTTAAGCAGTCAGCTGCCCCACCAATACATAAGGTTTGATTTGTTATTGGTGCAATGGATACGGTTGGATCAGCGAGTACATGAAGTGCTCCAACCTCTGATGTGATAGCATTGCAATCAACTCCATTTGGATAAGATATGACACAATAATAATAATGCGCACCTTGTACATTGAACACCGGAGTGGTATATCCCGAATTAGTCGCTCCAGCAATCGCTGTTCCTCCAAAATTGGTCTGATTCACATTCTCAAACCATTGATAAGTTGGCGCTCCAACTCCTCCAGATACAGAAATGTTGAAGGTAAACGATCCCCCTAAACAGATGTTCGTATCTGCTACAATTTGCGCGGAAATGATTGGGTCAGAAGTTACGTTAACAACGGTATTCGCGGGAAGACTTTGACATGATCCGGATAAACCAATAACCGAGTAATTCGTTGTATCCGTTGGACAAACATTAATCGTCTGAGTTGTTTCACCAGTAGACCAGATGTATCCGGAAGGCACGATAGAAGAAGCACTTTGTAATGCTGTTAAAGTAACACATCCACCTTCACAAATGGTTGCATTTGGATTGTTTTGGATAGTGAGTGCTGGTGCGGATTGCACAGTCAAGGTCACAGATTCAGGTTGACTCGTACAGCCATTTAAGGTATAAGAAACAGTATAGGTTGTTGTTGCAAGTGGATTTACAGTTTGTAATCCACTTGAACATGTTGGACAATTACTCCAATTATATACTCCTAAAATATTGTTGAAATTCGTAGGTATGCCAATTGCTGTTAATTGAACTGCTTGATTAGGGCAAATAAGTGCACTTGATGCGCTTAATGTTACAGTAGGTGTTTGAATTACATCAATTGTTACTTGCTGGTTAAGGATAGTATTATTACAGGATCCGACTGTTACGCTGTCAAGATAATATACAAATGAACCAGGATTGCTTGTTGGAACTTGAATTCCAATTGAACTATTTGTAGCGGAAGTTGTCAAGATTTGAGCAGTACCATTATTCAAATGATAGTAGAATGTATATGGAGCAGCTGAATTAAGACCCGTAAAAGTTATGGATGGTTGTGAAGTGCCTTGGCAAAGCGTTGTTGTTCCCGATATACTTGCGGTAGGAAGAGGTGAAATAACAATATCCATGATCGCTGATTGTCCACATTGTGGGGCATTTGCAGAACTCACTGTCGGAGTAAAACTGTACGTTGTAGTGGATAGAGCACCCGAAATCCCAACAGTTGAGATCGTCGCCGGCGACCAAGTACCAGCAATCGTGTTATTAGAAGTTGTCGGCAGTAAATCCGGAACAGCCCCTTGACAGTAAGGACCAAGTTGCGTAAAGAGTGGAGTAGTGTTTGGGTT
>JBILRU010000124.1:0-5355 GCA_044372485.1 Crocinitomicaceae bacterium | reverse complement strand
ATTAAAACGATGTAAATTGATTTACAATAAAAATAAAAGGATAAACCTTATTTAAAGTTGAAAATCAAACTAATTTATGTAGTGTGGATTCGTCGTTTATTTTTAACTAATAAATGTAAGGTACTTGTAATAAATACAATTAGTACATGTGCTAATATAAAATAGTACATGTTCTTGTGAGTTTAGACATGAAAAAATGAATGAATGAGATGAATTATCCAATTATTTTTGCCCGAATATTTTTAAAAATAAGGATTGATTTATAATTCCTAGTTTAAAAAATGAGTGGTATTTTAGAGAAGTAAAAAATACGATTCAATTAGTTTTAACGAATCAATTTCAATGCAGCGTCGATGTGTCCAATTGGATCTAGTTGGGAATTGAAAATGCCAATTACAATACCTTTTTCATTGATAATGTATGTAACGCGTCCAGGAATCAGGCCAAAAAGATTTCCGGGGACTCCAAATAATTTTCTTACTTCTTTTTGCTTATCAGCTAATAATGAATAAGGAAGTGAGTGCTTCTGTATGAATCCAACATGTGAGGATTCTGTATCGGAAGAAATGCCAAAAACAATGCAATTCAAATCAAGGAATTCAGCATAACGATCACGAAATTCACACGCTTCTTTTGTGCAACCAGGTGTATCATCTTTTGGGTAGAAAAATAAGACTAGCTTTTGTTTACCTAAGTAATCTGAGATATTGATTAATTCACCGGATTGATTCGGCAAGCTAAAGTTTGGACATGTATCGCCGAGTTGGATTGGATTAGTCATTTAGTGCTTTTTTAAATCTGCTGAGTATACGTTCCCTAGCAAAGACATGGTCAATAATTGGACTTGGATAGGACGGTGTTCCAAATTCAGGAACCCATTTTTGAATGTATTTTTTTTGTTTATCGAATTTTTCTTCTTGTGCTGTTGGATTAAATACACGAAAGTAAGGAGCCGCATCGCAACCACATCCTGCCGCCCATTGCCAACCGCCTATATTACTGGCTAATTCGAAATCCATTAATTTTTCTGCAAAATAGGATTCTCCACGACGCCAATCAATCAATAAGTGCTTAGTTAAAAAACTAGCGACTACCATGCGAACACGGTTATGCATGAATCCAGTTTCATTTAACTCGCGCATTCCGGCGTCGACAAGTGGATAGCCTGTTTTTCCAGCGCACCAAGCTTCAAAATGCACTTCGTTTTGCTCCCATTCAATTTTATCGTATTGCTTTTTAAAGGCATTTTTTACCGAATGAGGAAAGTGGTAAATAATCATTTGGTAGAAGTCCCGCCAAATCAATTCATTTAAGTATGTCTCATTGCGCTCACGTGCGAAACGTGCCAATTGACGAATGCTGATTGTTCCAAAGCGCAAGTGTAAACTCAGTCTACTAGTTCCATTGACCATTGGAAAATCGCGGTTCTCATGGTAATCATTGACAATTGAATCTGGAAAAGATCGAGCTGGAAAAGGGAATAACTGTACATCTTCAAATCCAAGTTCTTCTATGGAAATGAGCTCTTGAACTTTGTCTCTTCGTGCGAAATTTGCTGAATAAAGTGAAGTTGAGTAAGAGGACAAGGACGTCTCCGTTAAAGTAGCCTTCCATTTTCTTGCATACGGAGTGAAAATGGTGTAGGGAAGTCCATCATCCTTTGTCACTTCGTTTTTCTCAAAAATAACATGATCCTTTGATCCGATAAATGAAATCCCTAAATCTTCTAGGGATGCAAAGATTTGTTTATCTCGCTCTAAGGCATAAGGTTCGTAATCTCGATTGGTGTAGACTGCTGAACATACAAGTTGTTTTGCAATGGAGGGAATCAATTCAATGGGATTCCCGAAGTATACTTTCAGGTCTGAGTCCATTTCTTGATACTCCTTCTTTAAGCGTTGAATTTCCTGATGGATAAAACGCACCCGTTGGTCAGTACGAGGTAATTCAGTAAGAATCGACGAATCAAAAATAAATACGGCTTGAACCTTGTTATTTTCTTTCAGGGCCTTAAATAGTCCGGCATTATCCTCAATTCGTAAGTCTCTGCGATGCCAAAAAAGTACCATGAATGCTTATTTACCAGCGTATTCTACACAATTATTTTCGGTCTCCCATAATTTAATGGTCAACTCGAGGCGCATAGGTAATTTTGTTCTCAGGAGTTTCCAAATGACAACAGCAATATTTTCTGCAGTTGGATTCAAGTCTTGAAATTCTGGGCAGTCAAGGTTAAGATTTCGGTGATCAAAACGTTCGTCAATTTCAGATTTAATGGCGTCCTTAACGATTTTTAAATCAATCACATACCCTGTTTCTTGGTCAATTTCACCATCTAGAATCACCTCTAATACGTAATTGTGTCCATGGAAATTTGGATTACTGCACTTTCCGAAAATCTCCACATTTTTTTCGTTTGTCCAGTCCGGACGAAATAATCTGTGAGCTGCGTTAAACGTAGCTCTTCTACTTACTTTCATGTTTCAGTGCGTTTTGAATGGAGGATAAATGTTCCACCATTAATAAGTTAAACCAAGCGGTATATTTTTCCGGATGGACATTTATATCTTGTTTTAATTCAGAAAGGGTGATCCACTTGTAGGACATTACCTCTGCCAAATTTATTATTGGATTCTCATTCGTAAACCCTAAAAAAACATGATCAATTTCATGTTCACTTAATCCTTGTTCCAATTCAGCATGATAGGTGAATTGAAAAATTTCATATAAATCTACGGTCATACCTAGCTCTTCAAGTAAACGTCGATGAGCAGCGTCTAGATTCGTTTCATTTGGACGTGGATGACTGCAACACGCATTGGTCCAAAGTCCGGGTGAATGGTATTTTTGAAGTGCACGCTGTTGGAGTAACATTTCTCCACGTTCGTTTACGAGTAAAATGGAAAACGCACGGTGCAACAATCCTTTTTCGTGTGCTTCGATTTTTTCCATTGTTCCAATGGCCTTATCATTCGCATCTACTAAAATGACCTCCTCAAGCATCTTACAACATATTCAAATTGTGTCGAACATATGAGGTAAGTAGAATACGCATTTTTCGGTAATTTGGAATACGGATTCTTTCTGTAAGAATATTTTGAGCAGATTTCGCTTTGATTTTCTTAAATAACTTGAAGTAATATTTGTACGCCATATATACTCCGAATCGCGCATTTTTTGGAAGTTGTAAAATTCCCTCATATCCGGCGCCAAAATCAGCTTCGATGTCCGCTTCAATTTCTTTTTTCACAGTTGAATTAAATTCTTCCATGTTTATACCTGGAAAATAAGTACGACCTAATGTTTGAAAATCATCCTTTAAATCTCTTAAAAAGTTGATTTTTTGAAACGCGGACCCAAGTTTCATTGCACTTGGTTTGAGTCGATCATATTCTGCTTCGTTTCCATCTACAAACACTTTTAAACACATGAGTCCAACAACTTCTGCCGAACCAAGGATATACAATTCATATTGTTCTTTGCTGTAGAATTGTTTGTTTAAATCCATTTCCATGGAGTTTAAAAAAGTATCGATTAATTCCATCGGAATGCTGTATTTATTGACAGCCCATTGGAAACTATTTAAAATTGGATTCAATGAAATTCCTTCTGCAATTGCTCTGTAAGTTTGAACCTTAAAATCAGCTAACAACGCTTCTTTATCGAAACCATGAAAAGAGTCTACGATTTCATCCGCAAATCGAACAAAGCCATAAATCGAATAAATGGGTTTGTGCAAATTGGAGTCTAAAAAGCTAATCCCTAAGGAGAATGAAGTACTATACCTTTTGGTTGTGAGCTGGCTCATCTCTTGACTGATATCGTCGAATAATTGTTTCATAGCCGTTAGATTAGCGGGAATTCTTTCATGATTTGTTTCGCCACTACTTCACCGGAAATAATGGAAGGTGGAACTCCTGGACCAGGTACCGTTAGTTGTCCTGTGTAATAGAAGTTCTTTAGTTTTTTATTTTTCAAACTTGGTTTTAAAATCGCAGTTTGAAGCAATGTATTCGCTAAGCCGTAGGCATTTCCTTTGAAAGCATGATAATCAGCTTTAAAGTCATTGATGCAAAAACTTCTTTTGTAAACGATGTTTTGGCTGATATCATTACCAGTGATGTCTTTCAAACGTTTCACTAGGATTTCAAAATACTTCTCGCGTATTTCATCATTATCTTTTAAATCTGGTGCAATTGGCACGAGAAAGAATAAATTTTCACATCCTTCTGGAGCGACAGATGGATCCGTCAGAGAGGGTGCACTTAGATAGAAAAGGGGAGCAGTTGGCCAACTTGGATTCTTGTAAATTTCTTTCCCGTGTTCTTCCAGAGATTCATCGAAAAATAAGTTGTGATGTTGAACATTCTCGATTCGTTTGTTGATTCCAACATAGAAGATTAAACACGACGGAGCCATCGTACGCTTGTCCCAATATTTTTCGGAATAATTCGCTTTGTCCTTGAGTAATTTGCTTTCTGTATGTTCGTAGTCTGCCCCGGAAACGATGACATCTGAATCGAATAATCCCTTTTCAGTTCGTGCAGCCGTCGCCAATTTTTGATCGGTTTCGAAACCAGTAACTTCCTGGTCTGTTAAAATCTTTACTCCTTGGCTTTTCGCGATTTCTGCAAATGCTTCAATGAACTTATGCATCCCACCCATTGGGTACCATGTTCCTAGGGACATGTCTGCGTAATTCATAAGGGAATAAAGTGCTGGAGTTTCGTTAGGCATCGCACCTAAAAAAAGTACAGGAAATTCTAACAGAGATAATATTTTTGGATGCTTGAAATACTTTCTAATGTAAGTAGAAAAAGAGGAAAGTAAATGCATGTTTAGTAATCCTCCTAAAACTCGGCGGTCTGCAAATTCCAACAAACTTAAACTTGGTTTGTACACCAAATCTTGCATTCCTACTTGGTATTTGTACGCAGCGTCTTTTAAGAATTTACGCAATTGAAGTGCGCTTCCTGGCTCCATGGATTCAAACCATTCTTCCAGTTCGTTCATAGATGCCGGGACATCTGTATAACTATGGTCAGGCCAATACACACGATAGGAAGGGTCTAAACGCTTTAGTTCGTAAAAATCACTTGCGGTATGACCAAATTGATTGTAAAATCGCTCGAAGACGTCAGGCATCCAGTACCAACTTGGACCCATGTCGAAAGTGAATCCATCCGATTCAAATTGACGTGCACGTCCACCAATATGACTGTTTTTCTCTAAAATGGTGACATCGTAACCTGCTTTGCCTAGAAAGGCAGCTGTGGACAAACTGGAAATTCCAGCTCCAAGAATGGTAACTTTTTTACTCATAAATTAATTTGCTGAAAAAGCAAAGTCTGGTAA
>JBILRU010000031.1:0-19490 GCA_044372485.1 Crocinitomicaceae bacterium | reverse complement strand
AAGAGCAGTATAATGCCAAAATGTCACAACAAAAATCTTGGAACACAAATTGACAGATAATAGAAAATAAACAACAAAAACAACGATTATGAAACCGATTTACATTGTCTTAGCGAGTATTGGAGCAATTATCCTTTTTTCCTTTTTAGGTTACCGTAGCTTATTCAACAACGCTGTTGGATACCAGGAAACAGTAGACGAAAAATGGTCAAATGTTCAGTCTGCATACCAACGTCGCGCCGATTTGATTCCTGCCTTAGTGAAACAAGTGAAAGCTGGATCTAAAAACGAACGCGAAATCTTGACACAAGTGACGCAAGCAAGAGCTGGAATTGTGAACGCAAAAACTCCGGACGATTTAGAATTAATGGGTAGAAAAATCAATACAGCGATTAATTTAGCCTACGAAGCATACCCACAATTAACCTCAACGAAATTGTTTGTTGATTTCGGTAACGCAGTAGAAGGATCTGAAAATCGCATCAACTATGCACGTGATGAATTCAACGGCGCTGTAAAAACATACAACACACACATTCGTAGCTTCTTTGCGAGCATGTTATTGAATAGAGAGGAATTCGCTAAGAAAGATGGATTCAAAGCGAACAGCGGAAGTGAAAACGCACCTGATTTCGAATTGGAATGATCAACCAAGAAGAAAACGACCTGATTGTTCAAGCCATCCAAGAAGCTGAAAAATTGACTTCTGGTGAAATTCGTGTGCACATCGACAAAAAATGTTCGTCCGACCCTGTCAAAAGAGCAGTGTCGGTATTCGAGAAATTAGGCATGCATCAAACGGAATTACGCAATGGTGTGCTGATTTACGTTTCATTTAGTGATCGAAAATTAGCGATCATCGGAGACAAAGGCATTCATGCACTTGTTCCTACAGATTTTTGGGAAAGCACACGCAATAAAATGATTTCTGAGTTTAAAGAGAATCGTTTCGCTGCTGGAATCATCGCTGCTATTCAGGAAGCTGGAATTCAACTTCGCTCCTATTTTCCTTATATGGAGAACGACCAAAACGAATTATCCAACGAAATAAGCACCGAAGTATGAAAGCGATTTTAGCCATCTTACTGCTTCTTTGGACATACACCATCAGTTGGAGTCAAATCCCAAACCCATTCAATCCGCCGAGATTTGTTAATAATTTCTCACAAACGGGCATTTTAAGCGCGGCGCAAGAAGGGGAATTAGAACAAATGCTGGACGCTTTCGAACAGGAAACAAGCAATGAAATAACCGTAGTGATTGTCGACGATTTAGGCGGTGACGAAGCATGGCATTTCGCGACTGAACTTGGAAAGAAATGGGCAGTTGGTAAAGCAGACAAAGACAATGGAGTGGTCATTTTAGTGAAACCCACAAAAGAAAAAGGTGGTCATCAAGTGTTCATTGCTCCTGGAGCGGGATTAGAGGGAGCGATCACCGATATTTCCTGCGGTGAAATCGTGGACAATGAACTGATTCCAAATTTTAAAAAAGACGATTACTTTACTGGCATCAAAAACGCGGTTGTCGTCTTAGAGAAAATGGCCAAAGGGGAAATCAATGAGAAGTCCTACCGCAAAGCAAACCGTAAAAACGATTTAACAAGCTCCATTATCGGCTTCATATTTATCCTCATCATCGTTATTCTTGTAATGCGAAAAGGTGGACGTGGAGGCAATGGAACGACATTCGGACGCGGTGGATTCTTCGTTGGAGGATTCGGCGCTGCTGGTGGCTTTGGCGGAGGAAGCTCCGGTGGTGGCGGATTCGGTGGATTCGGTGGCGGTAGTTTCGGCGGAGGTGGTTCCGGTGGAAGTTGGTAATAAAAATTGATATGATGAAATTTAAAAGTTTACTTGTCCTAGTTCTATTCGTTCAATGCACATTTGCACAAAAGACCTACAAAATAGCATTCTATAACACGGAAAACCTATTCGACACCATCGATGGACCAAATGACGACGCAGAGTTTTTGCCAACGTCCAAATCACAATGGAATGGAACGCGTTACAACGAAAAACTGACGCACATCCGTCAAGTGATGAACGACTTAAATCGGCCGATGGTTGTTGGATTTAGTGAAATTGAAAATAAAAGCGTTCTGACGGATTTAATCAAAGAAGGATACTCCACATACGGAATCGTTCATTATGAAAGTCCTGACCTACGTGGAATTGACGTCGGAATGATTTACGACAAGAAACTCTTGAGCTTAAAAGAATCGGGGAAAATCCGTTTTGTCCTTCCAGGCGATACCACTCCCCTCACCCGCGACATCGTTTGGGCGAAATTCAAGTGCAATAAAGACTATATCTACGTTATGGTCAATCATTGGCCGAGTAGACGTTCCGGAACAGACACAAGCGAACCAAAACGCATCAAAGCAGCGGAAGCTGGTGCACAGTTCATTGATTCGATCATGAAAAACAATCCATTGGCGAAAATCGTTTACTTGGGAGATTTAAACGATCATCCGCAGGACAAAGCTCCTCAAATCATTCAGCAACGCTTGATTCCGGCGATTACAGCAGCTTCTGGTGAATTCGGGGGATCTTACAACTACAAAGAAGAATGGGGCGTTCTGGATCACATTTATGTTTCCAAAGGAATGTCAACAGGTGCCGTACGAATGAAAGAAAACTCTGGGAAAATATCCTCTTTTCCCTATTTGATTACTGAATACAAAGGAAATAAAGTTCCATTCAGAACCTATGCTGGAGACAAGTTCTTAGGTGGATACAGCGATCACTTACCGGTATCAATCGATATTTTAGTTCCGTAGTTTTTATCTACGCTTTTAAATTGATATGGTAGTTTCTCTTTGTACAGAAACTTCTTTTGAATGGACTCAAACGGACGATAAATGTAATACACGTAGTTGTTGTGTACACGGATTTTATCCACGTAGCGAAACGTTAACTTCACTTTTTCGCTAATCTCTCCCGTTTTAATGTTTACGAGTCCAAGGTAGCAATATCCATCTTTTTCATAGGTCGTATAGATGGAACCTGTCACGCGATCTTGAATCACATTCCGCTTCCACCCTGTTTCTTTTGATTGATAATGGTGGTAAAGCGGAATGGAATCCATCAGATTGCCTTCAATGGAGTAAACCAACAAGACATCCTTTGGATAGTTAAAAATAAGAATGGAATCGTTTCGATGAAACATTGGCGCATACACTTCCTTGTAATAAATGCTTTGCGTGAAGTAATTCGCTCCAACGTAAATTTCCGCGTCAATGCCCGTTTCGAGTTCCTTGTTTTTCGCCCAAAGTTTCGTTCGGACATCCATCCACTTGTATTCAGCACGATAGAGTTCCATCATCAAATCATCTTTAATATTCACGATTGATTTATAGGATGAATCCAATTTATCGAACACGTAATAATCGAACGCGGGATAAATCTTACTGAAATCCGAAAAGAAAACTTTCGACGTATTCGTATCGACAATTGGCTCGATGTACTTGAAATAATAGTCCTTCGGTATTTGACCTATTTCAATTTGATCCCCATCCGAATAGACACCATACACATGTTCCTTGCAAATGACATGTGCATTCCCACGGAAATCTCGTTTTAATTCAATGGCTGCATCGTTCAATAAGACACTTGACTTGGTTTCTTCTCCGTCGAACAAGATCAATTCACTGCCCTTTTGCAATTGCTTCGGATAAGCCAAAAGAATGATGTCACCGTTTGCTTGCACTTCAAAATCACCGACGCTCAATCGTTTGGAACCAAAAACGGTATCTGGAACGCCTACCGATTTCACGATGACTTCCTTCGAAAGTTGGATGCGCATGGGAATTAATAGTACCTCTATACGAATGGTATCCTTGCGCTCCTTGAAATGAAATTCAATGTTAGTTGTTTGGTAAATCGCATGACGAAAATCAAAATACAAGGTTTGACCTAAATCGATTTTGTTCAATTGATAATCCGTTACACCACAAATCGTTTTTTGAAAGACAATCGAATCACCTCCTAAAAACTGTGACATGGAAATTCCGACATTAGAAACTAAATCGCCGGTGCGTTTATCCAAACACGTCAGTCGCAACACTTGCGTATTAGCGAAATGGACAATAAAGGTCAGTAAAAATAAAAAGTAGAATCTCATGTCTTAAGTGAGACGCAAAGAAAAGTAAAATTCCACAAGGAACTTATACGCGAACGTTCCAATTGAACACATCCGCTTCTTTACCCGCTTTCAAATCATCCATGTGCTGCTTGATACGATTCGAAATCGTACGTGTTTCGAATGCAGGCAATTCAAGGATTTCATCACGGTAACCAATCACGATAATCTGCGCAATGGTTGCAGCTGTTCCAGCTCCAAATGCATCTTCCAATGTTCCGTTTTTCGCAGCTGTCACGATTTCTTCTACGGAAACTTGACGTTCTTCAATTTCTATTCCCCAGCTAGCAGCAAGTTCTAAAACCGAACGTTTAGTGATTCCACGTAAAATCGTATCTGCCTCTTCAGAAGGCGTAATTAACTTTCCGCCAATTTGGAAAATAATATTCATCGTCCCAGATTCCTCGATGTACAAATGTTCTTTCGCATCGGTCCAAACTAACTGGTGGAATCCTTCCATTTGACATTGTTTTGCTGGATACAAAGAAGCACCGTAGTTTCCTGCAGCTTTTGCACGTCCAACTCCACCTTTCGCAGCGCGCGTGTAATGTTCTTCGATTTTCACACGCACAGGTTCTGCATAATACGCTCCAACTGGAGAAGTAATAACCATGAATTTATAGGTGTCGGATGGTTTAATTCCAACCAATTCATCCGTTCCAAACAAGAATGGACGAATGTATAATGAATATCCTGGACGATTTGTCACCCAGTCTTTGTCCACAGCAACCAATTGTTTTACTGCTTCAAGGAAAATATCTTCAGGAACCTCAGGCATGCACATGCGAGCTGCTGATTGAGCAAAACGTTTCGCGTTCATATCCGGACGGAACAAAATAACTTCGTCTTCTACATTCTTATAGGCTTTCATTCCTTCGAAAATCGATTGTCCATAATGCAAGGCAGACATCGCTGGATGCATCGGAATAGACTGAAAAGGAACGATTTTTCCTTCTTGCCACTGTCCATCAGCATACTCCATAATGAACATGTGATCGGAAAAAATCCTTCCAAATGGAAGGTTATCCCAATCAACTTGAGCTAAACTGGATTGAGTGTTTTTTTCAACCGAAAAATTGAGAGATGTAGTTGACATACGCGTATTTTGTTGCGCGAATATACGTCCTTTATTCCTCCTTCACAACTAATTTTATTCACAAGACAATTCTTGTACTTTTGTAGAATAAATGGACATAGTGAGTAAAAGCGAAGAGGTCTTAAAGCAGTTTTGGGGATTCGATCAGTTTCGATCGAATCAAAAGGCAATTGTAGAAGATGCAATAGCCGGCCGAGATGTGCTCGCACTATTACCTACGGGAGGAGGGAAATCCATATGTTTTCAAGTCCCAGGTTTAATCCGAGAGGGAATTACGATCGTTGTTTCACCTTTAATTGCCTTGATGCAAGACCAAGTGGACAACCTCAATAAACGGGGGATCAGAGCCAAAGCAATTACTTCTGGGATGAGTTACAAGGAAATCGATTACATTCTCGATAATGCGCGCTTCGGTGGACTAGACTTCTTGTATACCTCTCCTGAACGCTGTCAATCTGATTTGTTCATTGAGCGATTTAAATTAATGCCTGTTGGACTTCTCGTTGTCGATGAAGCGCACTGTATTTCTGAATGGGGACATGATTTTAGGCCTAGCTTTATGCACATCAAAGATCTTCGTATGCACAAACCAAATGTTCCAGTATTGGCGCTTACTGCTACTGCAACTGAACGTGTGAAAAAAGACATCATTAACCACCTAGAACTTAAGAAAGTACATATACACGAAGCTTCTTTTGTTCGAGAAAACCTGCATTACCAAGTTCGTAAAACGAGCAATAAAATTGAATCCATTTTAGCTCATTGCAAACATTCTACGGATGTAGGAATTGTCTATTGTCAAACACGACGTTCTGTAAAAGAAATGGTGAAACTCCTGATGTCGAACCGTATTTCCTGTGGTGTGTACCACGGTGGACTCACAAAATCAGAACGAGAACGAATGTTGAACGATTGGATGTCCGAGAAACGTCGAATTATGGTCGCAACCAACGCTTTTGGAATGGGCATCGATAAACCGAATGTTCGATTTGTCCTTCATTATGAAATCCCAAGTTCATTGGAAGCCTATTTTCAAGAAGCTGGTCGTGGTGGAAGAGATGGAGAAATAGCGAAAGCACTCTTGTTTTTTGAAGACAAGGACACTGAAAATTTACAGTCATCCACTTTAAAAAAATTTCCAGCAAAAACGGATGTACTCAATACATACCGTGCCATTTCTAATTTTCTTAAAATCGCCATTGGATCTGGGAAAGATGAGGCCTATCCACTTGATTTAAAGAAAATGTGTCAGGTATATAAACTAGATTACGAAACAACCTTTCACTCGCTCAGAATATTGGAATTGAATGAAAACTTACTTTTCTCCGAAGGAACATTTCATCCAACAAAACTGAGATTTCTTGTTACGAACCGAGAGTTGTACAATTTTCAAATCCAATATGAATCAACGCATCCACTCTCCACGCTTTTGACACGTTCTTACCCTGGAATCTTTGAATATTTCCATGTAATTCACGAAGATGAGATCTGCAAAAGACTAAAAATCAATTCTGAACGTTTAACTCATCAACTAGAGTTTATGCAACAACATGGAATCATCGATTTAAACCTCAGAAGTAGTCTCCCAACCGTTACGTACATCACGGAAAGATTACCGGATAGCCATATTTACTTAAAACCAAGTATCTACAAGGAACGACGCGATATTGCCATTCAAAAAGCGGATGGAATGATTCAGTTTTGTCAAAAAAACGAATGTCGGACACAACAAGTGATCGCTTACTTTGGACAAACATCTGATCCCTGCGGGACCTGTGACGTTTGTCAAAAAAACACGCTACCTATTGATTCTATTCCCCGAAAAATTATAGAACTGCTTGAAAAACCGATGTCTTTGAAAGATCTTTCTGTTGAAATCAAGCTAACAGAAAAAGAAACGGAGGATTTTTTACGCGAATTTTTAAAAAACGAAATCATTATCTGGATGGATGGAAAGTTTTACTTGAATTAAACTTTTCCAACTATGTCAAATGTGTCGCCGGATTTTCGTCCAGCCTTCTCGCGCTATCCGTTTGTTTACCTCTGTTTATACTTTTCAACCGGAATACTTTGCGCTGAGAAGATTCCCGAGCTCCAAGATTATTATTTCACGCTATTAGCAAACTTGATCATTGCGTCATTGATTCTTCAAATCTCTGACTATTGGAACGTTGCAGCGAAACAAATCATGCTCTTCTCCATTTGTGGATTCTTGGGTTTTCTAGCGCATTTCGAACAACAACAAAATACAGGCTGGAAAGATTGGAACTTCCATAAGGGAAAAACAATGCTCCAAATGAAGGTAACAGAAATTCAATCTGGACAACCTTGGACAAAAGGAATTGGTGAAATCCATTGGGAAAAAGGGAAACAGCTATTTTTCACACCAGTTCGATTTTATGTTAAAGGGAATGAAACACCAAAATTAGATGATGTACTTGAAGTAAAGACAGAAGTTATTCCAATCGAAAACAAAGGGAATCCTGGTGAATTTGACCTAAAAACGTATTGGAAAACCAAAGGGATTTATGGGATGTTTTTCATGGAATCTAAGGACTTCAAGGTGCTTAAAACTGTTCCCTGTTCGTATTTAACAAAATCCATTCGGGAAGCTCAACGACTGTGTTTGCACATCCTTTCGAAGCATTTAACCGGACAAGAACTAGGAATCGCACAAGCATTGATTTTAGGAGACAAATCCATGTTGGACAATGAGATTAGAAGTGCGTTCACCGCAACTGGCTCGATGCATATTCTAGCTGTTTCGGGTTTACATATTGGACTTATTTTGCAGCTTTTATTGGCGCTCATCAAACTTGGAGCAAGATGGATCAATCGATCCACGGCTCTTTTATTGGTCATTCTTTTGTTGTGGTTCTATGCGCTAATGACAGGATTTTCACCTTCCGTCATTCGTGCGGTTTTTATGTTTAGTGTCTTAACATGGACCCAATGGAAGGGATTACAAACGTCTTCGATTAATTCCTTGTTCTTTACCGCATTCATCATCGTCCTTTGGAAACCAATGTATTTCTTCGATATTGGATTCCAATTATCCTATCTTGCCATGTTAGGCATCTTTTTGTTCTACCCGAAAATATCTTCCATATGGAGACCTGAGAACAAAATACTTTATTATTTATGGGAAGGAACAGCAATTGGATTTGCTGCTCAGGTCGCTACAACGCCATTAACACTTTATTATTTCCATCAATTCCCAAATTACTTTGCAATTGCCAACCTTGGACTCATGGGACTTTCTTCCATTGTTTTAGGTGCTGGGATTTTCATATTGGTCACACACAAAATTCCCTTGGCAGGAAAACTAAATGGACTTATTCTATTCTATTCCGTCTATTGGATGTTTCGATTGATTGTGTGGATTGAAGCGTGGCCTGGTGCACTTGTTTATGGCTTTGAATTGGAGTTAATTCTTTCGCCTATCTTGCTTTTCAACGCAAGCATACTCTTCCTGGGAGATGTCCAAAAATACTATTGGAAAATAAACGCTTTGCATTTTTTGTTCATTTTGGCGTGGATCAGTCATCAACGTTTTCAAAATGCGTCAAATTCACAATTGTGTATTTTAAACGAAAATAAACTGACAATGATTCTCAAATTGGGAGAGCGAAGCTGGTGTTTTTACGATGACGAAAATCCAAATAAAATTGAATTTTCAGCCATCAATCACCAAAAATTATATCCATCAAAACTGAAAATGATCTCCATTCGAAAGAAAAATGCGCAGTTCTACTTGAACAAAGAGAAATTAGAAATTCTGAAAACCACATTTGGACGAGAAATCAAACTAAATAATCAAACATGGCGTGTTTACTACAAGAAAGATTTTTTGACACGAAATGACGCGTCATCTATTTTCATGCCTTGGATTTCACATCCCAATTCACTGAAAAATGGAGCGAAAATCTATGAGATTGCTCAGAATTAAAAGCAAATCTTATCTTTGTCAAAACAATTTATGCGCTACATCGACCCAAAAAGCTGTAAAGAAAGATTGTCAAAAGAGGACAATTTGATCGTGATTGACGTTCGTGAAGACTACGAATACGAACATTGTAACTCCGGATTTACACACATCCCCATGGGTGAAATTTCTGTGAGACACAAAGAGATTAATTCAAATAAAGATGTCGTAATCATGTGTCAATCTGGACGTCGCGCAGAAGCTGTCGTAAATTTGTTAGAAACAGAATTTCATTTTCCACAGGTATTTGTGATGGAAGGTGGAATTCTCGGTTGGATTGAGCACGTTGATCCATCCTTAAAACACGACTAATGACATTACTCAAAGATTTTCTAGATTTTTTTCTTCATTTAGACACACATTTATTTGTGTTGATTCAAGATTACGGAATGTGGATTTACGGTATTTTATTCTTAATAATTTTTGTGGAAACAGGATTAGTCGTGATGCCATTGCTTCCTGGTGACTCTTTATTATTTGCCGCTGGAACGTTTTGCGCTGGAGTGGCAAAAAATGGTGAAACAGCCGAATTGAATCTTTTTCTCGTTTTGGGACTTTTAATTGTTGCAGCAATTCTCGGTGATGGACTCAATTACTTTTTAGGGAAAACGATTGGATTAAAAGTACTCCAATGGAAAATGGGGAACAGACAATTAGTCAAACAAAAATACATAGATCAAACACAAGCATTCTATGAAAAGCATGGTTCTAAAACGATCATCATCGCACGATTTGTACCGATCGTTCGCACCTTTGCTCCTTTTGTAGCTGGTATCGGAAACATGAGTTACCAAAAATTCTTGCGTTTCAACGTTATTGGCGGCCTTGCTTGGGTGTCCGGATTAACCTTGCTTGGTTATTTCTTCGGAAATATGTCCTTCGTTCAGAAAAACTTCGAAGTGGTGATTTTTGGCATCGTTGGACTTTCGCTCCTACCGATGGTCGTAGAAATCTTAAGAGCGAAGTTTAAATCAAAATAAGGCTTGAAACTCTTGTTTTAAGAAAGCAACCGCAACTTCAGAAGGCATCACCTCTAGTTGTGTCAACATTTCCATGATTTTAGCGGATAAATCCAATGAACTAGCATTCTCGCCCATTTGCGATGCTGCTAAATTGATTAAACGAATGGACTCTTCTTTCGAATCACGCATCATTTTCCAACCAGTCTCTGATATAAACAATTGTTGAGCAACATTGTGATCAAACTCATCACGAATGGTTTTTAACAAAATGCTTTGCTGTGCCAGAGCGGAAACATTTCCCTGATGTGCACGCATCACCAAACTATTCGGATGAATTCTTTCCATCAATAAAATGGCACGTTGATAAGCTTCCAAACGTGATGGCAAGAAAAACTCTTGTCTTCCTTTGCGCAATTCTAACTGAAGCTTCACCAACTCTTGATCCTCTTGTCTTTTCAAAAAGAAATAAATTAATGCGAGGATTGTCAGTCCGAAAAAAATCATCAATAGCAGAAAAATCCAAAGTTCCATGTTAGTCGTTTTGGACAAAGATAACAATCGATTGAAAAGTAATGCGCAAAATTCTCAGCACATATCATCCTTTCGATTATTTTTACACTTCAAATAATTGGCATGAATCAAGCTTTTATCATCATCATTCTCATCGCCTACTTCGGTGTTTTACTATTGATTTCTCATTATACATCTAAAAATTCAACCTCTCAAAGTTTCTTTACGGGTGATAAGAAAAGTCCTTGGTACCTTGTAGCCTTTGGCATGATTGGAACATCCCTTTCTGGAGTAACCTTTGTTTCTGTACCTGGAACCGTTACTGCCAATGGATTCTATTATTACCAAATGGTACTTGGATTCTTTATTGGTTACTTTATCGTGGCCTATATTCTTCTTCCACTCTATTACAAATACAACCTAAGTTCGATTTACCGCTACCTGGAATACCGACTTGGCTTTTCTGCCTATAAATGGGGCGCTGGTTATTTTATTTTATCACGAACGTTAGGCGCAACGGTTCGACTTTATTTAGTGATTAATGTCCTTCAGATATTCGTTTTTGACAGTGTAGGCATTCCATTTTGGCTTTCTACGATGATTATCATTGCTATGATTATTGCGTACACATTCCGTGGTGGCGTGAAAACGATTGTTTGGACAGACACGCTTCAAACGGTTTTTATGCTGCTTGCACTGGTAGTTTGTATTCTAGCCATTCAAAGTGAATTAAACTGGTCTTGGGGGCATATTTGGAACCAAATGTCCGAAGGTGGAATGACTAAATTATGGAGCACAGATCCGTTGCGCAAGGATTTCATGTGGAAACACATTATAGGTGGAGCGTTTATCACGATCACCATGACCGGATTGGACCAAGAAATGATGCAGAAGAACATCAGCGTGAAGAACTTGAAGGATGCACAAAAAAACATGGTGGTTTTTAGTTTTATCCTATTATTTGTTAATGCCCTTTTCTTGTTGTTAGGTGGAATGTTGCAACTTTTCGCTACTCAACATGGATGGGAATTTAAACCTGATGATTTGTTCCCATCCATCGTTCAACAACACTTGCCATTCGGAATATTTATCATCTTTATCATTGGATTAATTTCTGCGTTATTTCCTTCCGTGGATGGAGCAATTACTGCCTTAACGTCTTCTTTTTGCATCGATATTTTAGGTTTTGAACGTCGATCTGACATGGACGAAACACAAAAAAACAACCTTCGTAAAGGGGTTCACTTCATGTTACTCGTTTTCTATTTCAAATGGATGGACAATAAAAGCATAGTAGATTTGATATTTACCATCGCTGGATTCACGTATGGTCCATTACTTGGATTGTTTGCTTTTGGAATTATGACTAAGCGCAGTTTGAAAAACTACATGGTCCCAATCGTTTGTCTGCTTGCTCCACTCATATGTTTAGGTATTACATATGGACCACTCATTATGACATATTTCGATCCAAATTACAAAGTAGAAAACTGGTTGAATGGCTATGCTTTCGGCCATGAAATGCTCATTTTAAACGGAGGACTTACCTTTACCCTACTTTATTTTACCAGCACAAAAGCAGAAAAAGCAACAGCATGAAAATCAACTTAGACGACAACGGATTACACTTACGCTTCGCACCATTGACTTTAAGTCGTCCGGTTGGGAATTTGCGCATGGGTATATACACGAACAACGAACGTTGGGAACGTTTGCTTCCAGAATGCGAGGTTGGATATCTCACGGAATCCTATTTGCAAGAAAAATTCCCAACACTGGAAACTAGTATTCGAGTGAACGCACAAGTGATTCCAAATGAAGAAGTTGCTGCAGCTGTATATGCTCTAGAAGAAGGATGTTCACTTTTTATGAATGGCCTTTTCATCGCAGAAAATGGAAGCTCCATCACAAAAATAGAATATGTTGGTGATGCACCAATTGTCATTCAACATCGATGGGACCTCTTCCAGAAAAACGAAGCGGCAATTGCATTGGATTTCTTTTTAATTACCGACGAACGCAAATCACAGAAACTATCTAAAACGAATACCTTAATCGGACCAAGCGACTTATTATTCATTGAGAAAGGAGCCTCCATCGAAGGTTGTATCCTCAATACAAATCATGGTCCTATCTACATCGGTGAAAACGCAGAAATCATGGAAGGATCAATGATTCGAGGTTCCTTCGTTTTATGTGAGGAAGCTGTGGTTAAAATGGGTGCTAAAATTTATGGTGCAACGACCATTGGACCTCATTGTCGTGTTGGTGGTGAGGTAAGCAATGTGATTTTTCACGCATTTTCAAATAAAGGACACGATGGATTCTTGGGCAACTCTATTATTGGAGAATGGTGTAACCTTGGTGCGGATACAAACTCTTCCAATTTAAAGAACAATTATAGTACTGTATCCAGTTACAATTACGAATCCAAAAGTGACGAGGCGAGCGAATTACAATTCATGGGACTTTGTATGGGAGACCATTCAAAAAGCGCCATTAATACGATGTTTAATACAGCATCCGTTGTTGGATTTGCCGTAAATGTATTCTCGGATTCTTTTCCACCAAAACACCTCTCTTCCTTTAGCTGGATCAACGGAAACGACCAAAGTGTATTTCAACTAGATAAAGCCATTCAAGCAGCAAAGGCTATGATGGATCGTCGACATGTAGCATTTACAACAGCAGAACTTAAAATCTTTGAAACGCTGCATCAATCCAGGCCATAAACTGACGAATTTTCAGTCCATTCAAGCATGGCACAATGCTTGTCCAATTCTGTGCACGTAGTTTCTACTTACGAAAGTTTGAGATTCTCAAAACTAATATGACAACTTGTCGCAATTAAAAATATATGAGTGATTTATTTGAACACGGTTTTTTCGGGATGTCTGGCATGGAATCAGATGCAGAATTTATCCCTTTAATCACCGCTGAGGAGGAGGAAAATGTCAATAACCAAGAATTTCCAAACGAACTCCCAATCCTTCCTTTGCGGAATAATGTTCTCTTTCCTGGCGTGGTCATTCCTATTACCGTTGGAAGAGATAAATCCATTAAATTAATTCAAGAAGCAAATAGAGGTAATAAAATCATCGGTGTGGTTTCTCAAAAAAACCAAGAGGAAGAATCGCCAAATTTCGTTGATTTACATTCCGTCGGAACAGTAGCACAAATTGTGCGTTTATTGAAAATGCCCGATGGAAGTTCGACGGTTATCCTACAAGGAAAACGTCGATTTGAAATCGTGACGCCTGTTCAAACAGAGCCATACATGCGTGCCAAAGTGAATATTTTTAAAGAAATTCCACTTGAACAAGGAAATCAAGAGTTGGATATTATGTTCAAGACTATCAAAGACTTAGCTCTTCAAATTATTCGCGATAGCCCAAACATTCCTTCTGAAGCACAATTTGCCATCGGGAACATTGATAGTCCTACGTTTTTGGTCAACTTCATCTCCTCTAACATGAATGCAGATGTTGCCAAAAAGCAAGGTATGCTGGAAGAAATGGACGTTAAAAAGCGGGTGATGATGGTCATGGAACATTTGACACTGGAAGTGCAAATGCTCGAAATGCGCAATGAAATTCAAAACCGTGTCCGCAAAGATTTAGATAAACAACAACGTGATTATTTCCTGCATCAGCAAATGCGTACGATTCAAGATGAATTAGGCGATAATCCCCAAGTTCAAGATGTTCGTGATTTCGAAGAACGCGCAAAATCCAAAAAATGGGACGAACGTGTCGAAAAATTATTCATCAAAGAACTAGAGAAACTTCAACGAATGAATCCACAAGGAGCTGAGTATACCGTTCAAATGAACTACTTAGATTTGTTGCTAGATCTTCCTTGGGGTGTTTATACTAATGATAAATTAGACTTGAAACGTGCGAAGAAAATCTTGGAACGAGATCATTTCGGAATGGAAAAAGTCAAAGAACGCATTTTGGAATATTTGGCTGTCCTTAAACTAAAAGGAAACATGAAATCTCCAATTCTTTGTTTCTATGGCCCTCCAGGTGTAGGGAAAACATCTTTAGGGAAATCAATCGCTGAAGCATTAGGGAGAAAATACATTCGCATGTCCCTTGGTGGACTGCACGACGAAGCAGAGATCAGAGGTCACCGCAAAACGTATATCGGAGCGATGCCAGGACGTGTGATGCAAAACTTGAAAAAAGCTGAAACGGCGAATCCAGTTTTTGTATTGGATGAAATAGATAAACTAGGTAGAAATCACCATGGAGACCCATCCTCTGCTCTACTTGAAGTATTGGATCCAGAACAAAACAGCGCGTTTTACGATAATTATGTAGAGACGGAATTTGACCTTTCGAAGGTTTTATTTATTGCAACGGCTAACAATTTAAGTACCGTTCAATCTCCACTTTTGGACCGAATGGAAATAATTGAAGTGAGCGGATACACTATTGAAGAGAAAATTGAAATTGCCAAAAGACATCTACTTCCCAAACAAATTACCGAACATGGAATCACCAAAAATGATATCCAAGTAGATAAAAATGTATGGGAGAAAATCGTGGAGGAATATACCAATGAATCTGG
The DNA here is from genome assembly GCA_044372485.1 of Crocinitomicaceae bacterium. Taxonomy (GTDB): domain Bacteria; phylum Bacteroidota; class Bacteroidia; order Flavobacteriales_D; family Crocinitomicaceae; genus UBA952. The sequence continues at coordinate 4,219 of JBILRU010000031.1, read as the reverse complement.
AGTTCGCGGACTAGACAAAGTAACAGCGAAATTAGTTCGTAATAGAGCTCGTCAGATTGCCATGGAGGAAGAATTCAATTCCATTATTACCATGGAAGATCTCTTCACTTTCCTTGGAGCAGGAAGAGCACGCACAAAATACCTCAATAATGACACAGCAGGTGTTGTCACTGGTTTAGCTTGGACATCCGTCGGAGGAGATATATTGTTCATTGAATCATCCATTACGAAAGGGAAAGGGAAGTTAACCTTAACAGGAAATCTGGGTGATGTCATGAAAGAATCCGCTGTGATTGCCTTGGAGTTTTTAAAAGGGCATAGTGACTTGCTTGGACTCGAACAAGAAGTATTTGATGAACACAATATTCACGTTCATGTTCCAGAAGGCGCAACGCCTAAAGATGGACCTAGTGCTGGAATTACGATGTTGACTTCATTAGCTTCGGTCTTTACGCAACGAAAAGTGAAGAAAAACCTAGCGATGACCGGTGAAATCACACTTCGTGGCGATGTGCTTCCAGTTGGAGGAATTAAAGAGAAGATTTTAGCAGCAAAGCGTGCTGGAATTAAAGAAATCATTCTTTGTGCAAAAAACAAACAGGATATCGACGAAATCAAGGAGGATTACTTGAAAGGAATTACATTCCACTTCGTCAGTAAAATGTCTGAAGTGTTAGAACTTGCTTTGACAAATGAAAAAGTGAAAAATGCAAAGAAAATTGAGGTTCCCAAATCAAAATAATGCTGGATAAGAAAATCATTGTTTTCGATGGTGTGTGCATACTGTGTAATTCGTTTGTACAATTTATCCTAAAAAGGGATCGGTCAAAACAATTTTATTTTACCACGGCACAATCTGATTTCGTTCAAGATCAGGTGAAAACCATGCAGTTAAAGGTAAATCCAATGGATTCGGTGATTTATCTGAAAAACGGCAAGGTGCTCACCGAAAGTTCCGCCGTATTGGGAATTCTAAGCGATTTAGGTGGGATTTGGAAACTGATGTCCATTTTCAGTCTTGTACCTCCATTGATTCGAAATGCCATGTATCGTTTTTGCGCAAGAAGACGCTATCGCGTATTTGGAATGTTGGAAACATGCATGATGCCAAGTCCTGATTGGAAAAATCGTTTCCTTTCTTAAAGTAACATTTCGTAAAAAAGACTAAATTAGCTCAACTCAATTTTAACCGAGATGATGCGTACAAGTCTACTACTAACATTCTTCCTTTTCTGTGTTTCAGGAATAACCTTCGCCCAAAACCTGAAAAAACCAAGTTCTCATGAAATTTCTTTGCTGCCTGATTGGGCGAAGATGATGTATGCGGAAAACCCAAGTGTTTTTGAAGTCGATGCCTTGTATCGCTCCTATTTTACTGAACATGAATTCGTTAAAACATATCATACACAATATTACAAACGTTGGAGAAGAGCTGCCATGCCCTATCTCAATGAAGCTGGATACATCGTTAAACCAAGCGATGAAACACAAGCTCAAATTGACAAAGCCTATTTACGCAAACAACAACAGCAAAAAACATCTAATTGGAGCGTTGTTGGACCGATTACAAATTTCCAAGAAGGACTAACACAAGGATCTGGTCAAACGAATGTCTACAGTTTTGACCAATGCTTAAACGCACCTAATGTTTGCTATTGTGGAACGGAACCCGGAGAAGTATACAAAAGTATCGATGCAGGTGCAAACTGGACTTGCGTTTCCTTAAACCTTGATTTTGGCAGCGGGGTAACTGCCGTTGAAGTTGATTATTCGAATCCAAATACAGTATTTGCCGGGGGAAATAAAGGTATATTTCGTTCCCTTGATGGCGGATCTACCTGGATAAATGTTCTTCCCAATTCCAATTTTGGCGTGAATGAGATTTTCATTAATCCCGGAAATGCCAACCTCGTTTTTGCTGCAACGGATAAAGGACTTTACAAAAGTACCGATGGCGGCTTGAATTGGATTCAACAATATTCCGATGCAAGTTATGACATCAAATCAAATTTAGGAAACAGCGCGATACTTTACCTCGTTAAACACAATGCAAGTTCTTTGAATTGTGAGTTTCTAAAGTCAACAGATGCGGGACAAACATGGTCTGCTCAAACTGCTGGATGGTACACGTCAACGGATCCTGCACGTAACGATGGCGGAGCTAGAATTGCCGTAACGCCAGCTGATCCAAATCGTGTGTATGCATACTTAATTGGTGAATCGAAACCAGATGACCTTGGATATATTGGGGTTTACCGTAGTGATGACGGTGGAACAACTTGGACACTTCCAAATGGACCTGTTGGCGGTCCATATACACCCACTCACGTAAATTTAGCGATTGGAACAAGTACATGGCTGTACCACCAAGGATTTTACAATTGTGCATTAATGGCATCTCCGACCGATCCGAACCTCATTTTTGTTGGCGGATTAAACGTATATAAATCTACGGATGGCGGAGCGACTTTTACTTCGGTATCAGGTTATGTTGGTGGGCCACTATCCATGCACGTTGACAATCAGGATTTCCGTGTAATTGGAAACGAAACATGGATTACCACCGATGGTGGAATCTACCATTCCAACGATTTTTTCGCTACAGAACCTGAATTTCGTATGTCCGGTGTTCATGGCTCTGATTACTGGGGCTTCGGTTCCGGATGGAATGAGGATGTACTTGTTGGTGGATTGTACCACAATGGAAACCTGGCATACCATGAGAATTATGGCGCAGGTAACTTCATAGAACTCGGCGGAGGCGAAGCACCTACAGGATATGTGAATCCAGGTAGAAATCGTTTGACATATTTCTCGGATATTGGTGGCAGACGCATTCCATACAACTTAAGCGACCCTATTTCAGGTGCGCCATTTGGAAATGCACCCAACGAAAGTTACTACGCAGCAGAATCTAGTGAAATGGAATTTCATCCAAATTGTTATTCCATCGCCTTCATTGGAAGGGAAAATAAGATTTATAAAACAACGGATGCAGGAGCATCCTTCAATGTGCTTTTCTCCTTTGGAAATCTCGTAAACGATCAAGTGAAATACATCGAGGTTTCGTCCTCAAATCCAAATGTCATTTACTTAAATCAACAACCAGCTTCTGGAAACACCGGAAAACTTTGGAAAACCAATGACGGCGGACAAACATGGTCCTTGGTAACCATTCCAAGTGGAAACAGCCGTCGAATGCTCCTTTCCATTAATCCACTAAATGAAAACGAATTATGGATTGCCTATCCTAGTGGAGCGAATGGCACTAAGATCTTTAAATCAAGTAATGGTGGTCAATCATGGAACAATTGGACCAATTCCATTTTGAATAACGAAAGTGTTCAATCCATTGCACACATTGCTGGGACAGATGGTGGTATTTATCTAGCGACCAATAAATCGGTATACTACCGCAATAATTCCACAGCCTTTGCGTTAGATAACTCTGGTTTACCCACATTTATTAGCGGAAATATTCTAAAACCCTTTTACCGTGATGCGAAAATCAGGTTGGCATCATACGGAAAAGGAATCTTTGAAAGTGGCTTAACAGAGAATCCAACATTGCCAATTTGTAGAATTACAGTAGATAAACTGAGTCAAGTAGCTGTGTGCTCCGTGGACTCATTTTATTTCGAAGACCATTCATTTTTAAATCACACCAATGCAACATGGACTTGGTCCTTTCCAACTGGATCTCCTTCTAGCTCTACGCAACGAAATCCTTCTGTACTATTCTCAACAGCTGGAGATCATTTGGCGATTCTACAAATTACCGATGCAGCTGGACACACCGACACGGATAGTTTAATGGTTAACGTATCCTTTTATCAATTACAAACAGGAATCAATGAAGATTTTCAATCCAATTTCTTGCCGAATGGATGGAGCATTAACAACCAAGATGGCGGAGGAACATGGAGTTTATCGACGAATGCCGGTGGATTCGGCAACTCATCGAAATCAGCTGTCTTTAATAATTACGACATTGATTCACAGCAATCCTTAGATGATTTAGTCATGCCATTGGATGCAAGTGTCTTAAACATTCAACCAAATCTTTATTTTGACGTTGCCTACGCACGTTGGGGAGGCGGTTATTCGGATACGTTAGCAGTCATGATTTCTACGGATTGTGGCTTGACTTTTCAGCAAGTGTATTTAAAAGGTGGAACGAATTTGTCGACATCTCCTGATAATCAAACCTCCTTCATTC
>JBILRU010000073.1:0-10961 GCA_044372485.1 Crocinitomicaceae bacterium | reverse complement strand
TAAGTTCAGATTTCAGTGTTCCATAGAACATGCCATCATACACTTCTTCCCATTCCAGAAAAGCGTTGTCAGCAATTCGCTGTTCGAAGCCTTCCCTTCCGAGAAAATAATAGTCAATCCCATTTTGCTCGTTTCCTCTTGGTTCACGTGAACAGGCTGAAATTGAGAAAGCAAGTTCTTTCGTATCCTGCAATAAGGCCTGAACAATCGTTGTTTTTCCAGCGCCAGAGGGAGCAGAAATGATGATGCATTTTCCTTCCATCGATTGAAAATTAGAGCGTATTTAAGATTTGTTCCTTCATCTTTTCTAAGTTGTCTTTCATGTCAACCACTCGTTTTTGAATCTCTGCATGGTTGCATTTGCTGCCAAGTGTATTGATTTCTCGTCCCATTTCTTGACAAATGAATCCAAGTTTTTTTCCGTTTCTTGGGATGACCATTGTATTCAAGAAATAATCTAGGTGATTCGTTAAACGCATTTTTTCTTCCGAGACATCCAGTTTTTCTAAGTAAAAAATCATTTCTTGCTCTAAACGATTTTCATCAATTCTAATGTCCGATAAATCCGTTAATGCTTTGGAAATACGTTCACGTATGACCTGAATTCTTTCTGGTTCAAAGACACGAATTTCTTGAATTCCGTTCCTAATCGATTCAATTTTTTCAGTGAAATCAGCTTGCAGAGCCTCCCCCTCTTGTGCACGAAATTGAGTCAGTTTTTCACACGCACTCAATGCAAGGTCCATGATGAATTTTTTTTCTTCATCGCTCACTTCAGGAGCTTGTTGATTCAGAACTTCCGGTAAGCGGAGCACCAACGATAGGTAATCAACCGGAGCTTCAGACCATGATTCGTTGAGTTTTTTTAATTCTTGGTAATACAACGTAGCTAGTTCCTTATTTATCAATCCATTTGATTGATCGGCTTGACTCTCGATATAAATACCAAAATCAATTTTTCCACGGTCTAACTGTTCTCCAAGAAGTTTTCGTAATTCCGATTCCAATTCTCGGTAAGCAGACGGAATTCTTAGATTTAAGTCTAAACCCTTACTATTCAAGGAACGGATTTCAATGGAAACTTTTTTTGATTGGTATAGGCCATTGCTTTTTCCAAAGCCTGTCATCGATTGCAACATATGTGCGTTTTTTAACTGTTAAAAGGTGAAATAAACTAGTCTTCAATTAATAAATCGGCATCAATGCCTTCATTTTGTTCTTTGATAAACCAGGCAATTTCACTCATAATTTGACGCTTTTGCTCGTCCTCATTCATTGATTCCTCTACGTATTCTTTGAGTAAAAGTTGGGATTCTAATAATTCGTGTTCGGCAAAAGGTCCTTGCATGTTTTCGATAATCGTTAAACATTCCAAAGCTTGCATGAAATCACCTGTAGAGGCAAGCATGACAAAGAAAGGTAAATGTTCATCATAAGTCAATTTTGAATTCCAAAGTGTGGTTAATACTTTTTGGCGTAGCACTTGTTCTTTTTCCTCGGAAAGAAACTGTATAAAAATTGCTTTCGCTTCGATTTTCTGAATGTCCGATAAAAATCCTAGAATAGCTTTTTCGATACTCAATTCACAGTTGCGTAATTTTTCAAAAACAGTCGGTAAGATAGAAATATCTCCTTGCTGTTCGAATAGTTTCAGCGCCGCTAGGACATCTGTTTCAACGTTGGATTGAAACTGTTTTAAGGCCTCGGTAAGCTTCACTTTTTTTGACTGCATGCTTGATTTTTGTGCAAAGTTACAAAATACCAAGGACCGCGTCTACTTCCAATGAAGTATGTCCAAGACAATTATGAAATTTTCATTGTTTAAAAGTTCATTCAGACATTGAATTCTGCGTGTTGATCTTTTCGAAATTTGTACCAAATCACTTTTATCATGAAAAACAAGTCTCTTATTATTACTGCGCTATTCATCGTTATCGGAATGAGCTCTTGCGTTGCTCCAAAGAAATACAAAGAATTGGAAGCTAGAGAAAAGGAGTGCTCAGAAGAATTGGCAAAATTCAAAAAAAGCTCAAGTGATTTTGAATCATTGTCCAAAGATTTACAGAACAAGTATAGCCTCGCGTCTAAGGATGTCAGCAAATTAAAACAGGATACTTCGTCAACAGGTAACGCAATGAGACTATTGCAACGAGATTATGAGCAGTTAATGTCCCAGCACGAATCCCTAGAGAATTCATTTAATAAAATGAAAAACCTCAGTGCAAAAGAAACCTCTGAACTTCAAATTGAATTGGAGAATACCAACAAAGAATTACAACGTAAGGCAGATGCACTTTTGAAATTGGACGAAGAGCTGAAAGCCAAACAAAAACTACTCGTAGAGCGCGAAAAACGTGTCAATGAATTGGAGGAAGCGATTCGCAAAAAAGATGCGGGAATTCAATTGTTAAGAGCAAAAGTAGCCAACGCATTACGTGGATTTGAAAACAAAGGCTTAACCGTTGTTCAAAAAAACGGCAAAATCTATGTTAGTTTAGAAGCGAAACTTTTATTCAAATCAGGATCTACATTTGTTGAACCAGAGGGAAGAGATGCCTTGATTCAATTAGGACAAGTGTTAGAAAGTGAGAAGGACTTAGAAATTGTTGTTGAAGGACATACGGACACAGATAAATTATCGAGTCCAAACTCTCCAAAAAACAATTGGGAGCTTTCGGTGCTACGTGCAACCTCGGTAGTGGAAATTCTTTTATCGAATTCAACGATGTCACCTATTCAAGTTATGGCTGCTGGACGAGGGGAATTTCATCCAGTTGATGTAAACGATAAGGCAAAAAACAGACGTATTGAGGTGATTATCTCGCCGAACTTAAACGAGTTGTTCGAGATTATTTCCAATGATTAAACTTTGGTAAATACGGAGAATAAAGGAAGAGCTAAACTCTGAAAAAGTCGTTCACGTTTCATAAAAATGTCAAATATTCTAGGTGCAATATTGTTGTAATTAAGATTCGGCAACTGTAAAAAGCGTAAACTGCGTTTTTAAGAGCAAGGTCATGAAATGACCCTGTAAGTGAAGTAATCGTCAATAGCTATTAACGAATCACATTAACGTGACCAGTTACTTCTTCGAAGATGCCCTTGCCTATTTCATAGACAAAATGCCAAGAGTAGGTTCCAAATTGAACAGGCACACCTTGGTATTTTCCGTCCCACTTGAAATTCAATTCGGTGGATTCGAAAATCAACTCACCCCAACGGTCATATAGGTAAAAATGTCCGCTCATGAGTCCAATAAAATTTCCAAAATAGAATTCATTGCACCCATCCTCATCAGGTGTGAAGGAATTCGGGAGATAAATATAACGCTCTGGCAGCACTTGTATCCACTTACTCACGCTGTCAACACATCCTTTCTCGTCGGAGGCAGTTAAGGTAACCAAATATGCTCCAGGTGCAGTGTAAATATGTGTTGGATTCACCAAAAAGGAAGAGGAAGTTCCATCGCCAAAATCCCAAACATATGCCCAAGCATTTTGAGATTGATTTAAAAATGAAGTAGATAATCCTTGTGTTGGATAATGCGTCATCACCCAAAAATCAGCGGAAGGTTTAACGACCTGAACAAGAGAAACTCCAGTGACAAAAAAGGTTTGACATTCGTCAGATACTTGAACAAAATACGAGGTTGTAACGGGCGGATTCACCCAAATACTTGGCGTTGTTTCATTTGTTTGTGTCCATAAATAATAGTAGTTACCGAATCCCCCTGTTGCCGTTACTTGTAAAAATGCGCTGTCTCCTGGGCAAATTTGAATAGGTCCATTTAACTGCAGCGTTAAGGGTGGACTGGTAATCGTGTAAAGAATCGAATCGGATGCAACATTTCCACAATTGTCACTGACTTGCACGATGTAATTGGTGGAGATCGATGGCATAACAGAAATTGAATCACTCGTGCTCACAAAGGAATTATTGACGGTCCAAAGGTAATTGTAGGCACCTGTACCACCACTTGCCACCACACCAAAATCTTGTGGTAAATACGGACATATTTCCGTAATGTCATTGCTAACAATTAAACTGATTGGTTGGTATTGCGGGACATTCACCACAATCGAGGCGGACGCCGCCGGACTCGCACAAGCATCGGTTACTTGAACAGAAACAGTTTGTGTGGATGTGGGTGTAAAATTAATCGAGCTCGTCGTTTCTCCGGTGTTCCAAACATATTGATACGGTGTCACTCCACCTGAGACGTTGGTCGTTAAATTAATCGGATCACCGGGACAAGCAATTGTTGCGCCGTTAATGGAAACAGTCAGCGGTGTCACATCCTGAATGTAAAGTGTGACCACAAGTGGAGTGATGTTTCCACATGGATCACTTATCGGAAATGTTAAAACCACATTTTCAAGTCCTTCGGTTAGATTATCAAATAAGGCGTTCATGGTAAACGTAGCTGTACTCTGTCCTGTTCCAAATGAAATACTGGCTGGTATACCGGAATAATCTTGTCCATTAGTTGCCGTCCCACTTACTTGAACAGGAATTGTCAACGCGGAAGAAAGATTATTTTGACGTGTTAAGGTAACAGTAGAAGAAACGCAGCCTTCTGCAAGCCAATCGGGATTTGAGTATACTTGTTGTGATAATGTGTAATCGATTTCAATAGGCGTTTTGGTGGATAAGCTATTCGCCTCCAAAAACATTCCAGAGTCCCATTGTCCGTCACCAGCATCTGCTATGGCAATGATTAAGTGGTATGTTTGACCACACTGAACTTTAGATACAGCCTCTAAAACCTTCGTGAATCCATCATACTGAATGTATTGAGGACTGCTGTTATAAGGCGGTGAATTACCATCACCATTAAAGGTAAAAAATTGTTGATTGGTGATGGCGTTTACGTTATTGATGGATACGATACCTCCACCATTTGGTAAACGTGCGATGTTTTGCATTCCGATGATTCCAGGTCCGGAAATAAAAAATCCAAAAACATCATTGTATCCGGAATTATTAGGAGGTGCGAATTCTGGGTATTCATCAGAACCGAAAACATACTTAAAACGAACAGTATCCGCATACGGAATGAAATCAAATTCTAAGGTAGCCGCATTAAACGTTTGTGTCCCGCCGAGAACTTGATTCGTGAGTAAGGGAGAACCGGGGGCATTATTGTCCATTCCGGCATTCGATTGATTGTTTGGCCCCTGTGGACCGCTAGAAGTTGCTTGAACCGTTCCTGTTGTCATCACAATGCCTTGCGTGATACCAAGTGTTGTATTGTTTGCGGTAAATTGACCAATGGCCCCAGGACTGCCGTTGTACATCACATTTGAAACCGTTACACCACTACCTAGGAGTACATTTTGGACGAGTCCTTGAGGCGACAATGTGGAATTCGTAATCAGTTGACTCCATGTCGTTGTGTGCATCGCAAGTGCGACCAAAACCATCAAAAAACTACTTCTCATCATTGTTGCCAAAGGTTAAACGTCTGAATGAAGAAATCGTTGTGAAAAAACGATATTATTTTTCAAAAAAAAAGGATGCCTCGGCATCCTTTTCAAAATCATAGATTTCCTTACTTCGTTTCAAACAACGATTTTAGCGAATACCATGCCAAAAACGGGAAGAAATGCATCGGCATTGCATAACAATAAAAGATATACTGATGTGCTTCTGTTGTTTCCCCTTTGAAGACGAAACCAAGGACCCCAATCAAACTTGCTGTGGTAAGTCCAGCGAATAATAATGAGAAAATGAGTTCTCCGAATTTAGGGATGAACTTGGTGAATAACCAGTGTCCAATTGTGGCTAATATTGTTCCGATTAAACACGAAATAAAAATAGCCATTACTGGAACCTCTTTGGAATAATCCTCCACCAATTGGGTTTGAATCATATCACCATAAAGGTAAGATACAACTCCAGCTAGCAAACCTGAGCTAAGAGCAAAGATGATTTTTTTTATCATAACTTATTATTTTTTCTGAACAGGTAAAGTTGCGGTTATTTTGAGGATATCGGCAACATCATTTCCCTTTTTTCCAACGTTATATTCTGATCTGCTTACGCTAAATTTAGCGATGAACGTTCCTTTGCTCCCTTTTTTAGAAAACGTAAATGGAATCGTCACCTCCTTTTTAACACCATGTATTTCCAATTTCCCAATAGCTTTGAAACCAGATTCAGTTTTTTCAATCTTCGTTGATTCAAATTCTATATAAGGAAACTTTTCCGCGTGGAACCATTCGTCTCCACGTGCATGTTTGTTTTGCAGACCGTTTCCTGTATTAATAGATTCTACCTTCAACTTTAAGTTCAACTTAGCTGACGCCAAATTTGCCGGATCAAAGACAATTGTACCGCTGACATCATCAAACGTTCCACTTACATCTTTGTTGGAAAAAGCAACGTTGTGCGATTCCAATATCTTCCATCCTTGGCTGTGAGAAGTCACAGACATGAAGATAATCAACAAGTAACTGAATGTTTTCATTTGAAGAAGGGAATTAAAATTAGTTTTTAGAAACTTCTAAATCAGCGATTAAGTTCACTTCGTCTGATAAACCAGGACCAGCTTGACCTACTCCGAAATCTGAACGTTTCACAACTCCTGTAATTTGTAATCCGGCAACATCATTACCAGCTCTATTTTTAGCTGATCCTGTATGTGTCCCTACAAGAGAAACCGCTTTCGTTACACCGTGCATCGTAAAATCACCAACGATTGTATAGTTGTTTCCTTTTGCTTTTTTCACGGATGTACTTTTAAAAGTAAGCGTTGGGAATTTTTCTACGTCAAAGAAATCTCCAGTTTTCAAGTGATTATCACGCATTTCAAGACCTGTAGTCACAGAGTTTGATTGTGCCGTCATTTCAATTGACGCTCCTACGAAATCTTCATTTGGTGTACTGATTTTTACATCAAAGTTCGAAAACTGACCACTGATGTTTGTGATTCCCATGTGCGTGATGGTGAATCCTAAGCGAGAATGTGCTCCGTCTAATGACCAATTAGCTACTTCTAATGCTGTAAACGAAAACAATGCAAATGCTGCAAATAACGATAAAACTACTTTTTTCATATTTTAATTTTTTTTGTAAAACAATTAACTGAGTACAAAGTTCATCTATTCTCGTGAACTTTCTCTTGATGTAGGTTAACATATTAATAATTGTTGATCTTAATCTTGAGGAAGTTGCAAAGCGCTTAATTTCTCAAAGGCATCTTTGATGTGTCGTATCGGCTCAATTACCAAGCGCAGCTTGTCATTTTGTTGAACCAAACGGTATCCAGATTGGTGTTTCATGATGGCATTGAGCGTGTAGGTAAACGCTTCTGTTTCAAAAAATGCAGACTGAGGATTTGCAATAAAGTACCCTACTAATTTTTCGGATTTAATCACCAATCGTTCCAAGCCTAATTCTTCCGCTAACCAGCGTAATTCAAAGGAAAATAACAATTCTTTTACTGCTTTTGGTAGTGGTCCAAATCGATCGATAAGTTCTTTAGAAAACTGATCCAATTCCAATTTATTTTTCAAACTGTCAAGCGCTTGATATAGGCTTAAGCGTTCGGCAACATTGTTAACATAATCATCTGGAATGCGGACCTCCATATCTGTTTCAAAAATACAGTCTTGAACGTAGGATGTCATGAATTGATCCGTATGACGGTCATCAAATAATTCTTTGAATTCGCTTTCTTTCAATTCCTGCATCGCTTCATTGAGGATTTTTTGATACATCTCAAAGCCGATTTCCGAAATAAATCCACTTTGTTCGCCACCAAGCATATTCCCAGCGCCACGAATGTCTAAATCCTTCATAGCAATATTGAAGCCGGAACCTAAATCGGAGAATTGCACCAAGGCTTCTAAGCGTTTTCTTGCTTCGCTTGTAAGCACACTAAATTTAGGAGCAATCAGGTAACAGAATCCCTTTTTATTTGATCTACCTACTCTGCCACGTAATTGGTGCAAATCACTCAAACCAAATTTGTTTGCATCGTTGATGATGATGGTATTGGCATTCGAAATGTCGATTCCTGATTCTATGATTGTAGTAGCAAGAAGGACATCGTATTTCCCATCGATAAAATCCATCATGATTTTTTCTAGTTGCTTTCCATCCATTTGTCCGTGACCAATTCCGACGCGTACACCTGGGCACAATCTGGAAATCATGCCAGCAATTTCACGAATATTCGACAGGCGATTATTAACAAAAAATACTTGTCCACCACGCGAAACCTCATATGCAATAGCATCTCTGATTGTTTCTTCTTGAAAGGTCACAATCTCGGTAAGTACGGGTTGTCGGTTTGGAGGTGGTGTATTGATGATACTCAAATCTCTTGCGCCCATAAGTGAAAACTGCAAGGTTCTCGGGATAGGAGTTGCAGTTAACGTCAAGGTATCAACAGTTGCACGTATGGTCTTTAATTTATCCTTAACTGAAACGCCAAATTTCTGTTCCTCATCGATAATCATGAGTCCCAAATCTTTGAATTTCACACGGTCAGCGACAACGGCATGAGTTCCGATGAGGATATCAATTTTTCCTTCGGCAAGTTTTTTCAATGTCTCCGTTACATCTTTTGCTGATTTAAAGCGATTGATGTAATCTACGGTACACGGAAACGCTGAAAGTCGCTCTTTAAAGCTTCGGTAATGTTGCATGGATAAAATAGTGGTCGGCACTAGAATAGCAACTTGTTTCGAGTCCGCTACTGCTTTAAACGCCGCGCGTATGGCCACTTCTGTTTTTCCAAAACCAACATCACCACAAATTAAGCGGTCCATTGGAGTTGAAGCTTCCATATCGCGTTTAATGTCTTGTGTTGCCTTATATTGATCCGGTGTATCTTCGAACATGAAGGAAGCTTCCAGCTCATTCTGCATGTAAGTATCAGGGGCGAAAGCAAATCCAGGCTGACTCCTTCTGGTAGCGTATAATTTAATTAAATCAAAGGCAAGTTCTTTGATTTTCTTTTTCGTTTTATTTTTTAGTGTAGCCCACGTTTGTGTCCCGAGCTTGTTCATTTTGGGGACAGATCCATCCTTTCCAGTGAACTTAGAAATTCGATGAAGGGAGTGGATTCCTACATAAAGCACATCGCCGTCCTTATAAATAAGTCGAATCGCTTCCTGTGGCTTTCCATTAACATCGATTGTTTCCAATCCGGAAAATTGTCCGACGCCATGATCTATATGCGTTACATAATCTCCTTTTTGGAGGTTGTAAATCTCTTTTAAGGTGAGTGCTTGTTTTGCCTGTCTAAATCCTTCCTTAAGTCTGAAACGGTGATAGCGCTCAAAGATTTGATGATCGGTGTAACAAACCAATTTCAACTCTGGCGAAATAAATCCTTCGTGAAGCGCAAAATTTATCGCCGTAAAACTAACATCTGCTCCGATATCCTCAAAAATCTGATAGAGGCGTTCAATTTGCCTTGGTTGATTTGAAAAAATCAAGTTTTCAAAACGATTGGATTGTCGGGCAAGTAAATCTGTTTTAAGTAATTCGAAATTCTTATTGAAATTCGGCTGTGGAATAAAGTCGAATTCGAAGAGACTAGACGTTTTATAATGGAAAACAGGACCCCATTCAATAATTTTTATGCGGTCTAGACTTTTTTGAAGTTCAACGGACGATAAGTACAAGGAACTTGGTAAAGTATGACGGACAGTTTCATTTAGAGTGCTGTAGATCTCGACAGAACGATCATATTCTTTTCTAAGAATACTTTCCATCCGTTCGTATGAACTCATCCAACAACTGAGGTCTTGACCCAGAAAAGTAAAGATGTCTTCTTGTGATTCAATGCTCAATTGTCCCTGAATATTTGGAATCACATTAAAAAACGCATGTGTATTGATAGACAATTGGGTAGCGGCATCAAAGGTCCGAATCGATTCCACTTCTTCGCCGAAGAACTCAATTCGAAAAGGGAAATCATTTGCATAAGAAAACACGTCAACAATGCCTCCACGAATCGAAAATTGTCCGGGTTCATACACAAAGTCTACGCGTTCGAATTCATACTCCAATAACAATTCGTTGATAAAATCAATGCTGTAATTTTTCCCGAGTTCGACTCTCAGCGTGTTCTTTACTAAGTTTTTTTGTGTCGGAACCTTTTCGAATAAGGCTTCGGGATAGGTAACAATCCAAGCGTTTGCCCCGCCGGAAATCCGTTCAAGCACTTCCGCGCGAGTGACAACATTGGCATTGTCCGTTTCTTCTAGTTGATAAGGAACTCGATAAGAGGCAGGGAAAAACAACACACGTTTATCGTCTGGAAAAAGTCCTTCTAAGTCATTTAAAAAATAAGCTGCTTCCTCTTTGTCTTCAAGAATAAAAAGATGATTTCCAGGAACTTGTTGCGCTACACAAATGGACGTCAATGACTTAGCTGAGCCAACAAGTCCTTTCCATTGGACACGCACGTTCCCCTGGCTTAAAAGTGAAGCCGTTTCGTCGATTTGCCTAAGTTTGGCAATGGATTTCAGGAGTTGTGTTTGATCCATGAATAGCGCGAAATTAATCAATCTTATTTGATTGCTCACGCAGAAAGGATAGGGATATTTTTGAAAGTTTGAAGGGCTTAAAAAACCGAAGTGAGGGTTCAATCCATAAATTGGAAATTCATGTACCCAAATGAACGCAAGTGCGTTGTGGTTGTATACGGTTAATGAAATAACAATTTGATGTGAATATCTAATAAGTCCTATTCATTTTAACCTGTATTCATTTTTTACTTTTATCCGACGAAAACTAATAAACAATATGAAAAAACAATTGAAATATCTATTTGTGATCTCATCGTTGATCTCGACAGGATTTATGTACGCTCAGGATCAGGCAACACCAGTTGCTACAACCGCAGCGGAAGAAACAGGTAAAATTGTGGAAGAAATTTCTGCACTTGAGTTCTTAATGAAAGGTGGATTCTTCTTAATTCCGATCGCAATTCTATTGTTTTA
>JBILRU010000093.1:0-8706 GCA_044372485.1 Crocinitomicaceae bacterium | reverse complement strand
CAAGCGCATGACAAAGCACAACAAGCACATGTTGTCTGAGATTAAAAATAACCTACAAAACGCAAACATCCAAGGAGCGATGGATACCTTATCACATGACCACACAGCATTTGGAAACGTAGTTCGCGAAGGCGTTCAATCAATGGGTAGACCGATTCCACAGATTGAGTCCAACATGGAAAAAGTGGCAAATATCGAAATTGGAAAAATGGAGAAAAATATTGGTCATTTAGGACTTATTGCAGGTATTGCACCGACTTTAGGATTTATCGGAACCATTTCCGGGGTAATTAAGATTTTCTATAGTATCTCCGTAACAGAAAATGTTTCCATCGGAAATATCTCAGGAGGATTATATGAAAAAATGATCTCTTCTGGATCTGGATTGGTTGTAGGTATCATTGCCTTCACGGCTTACCACTTATTAAATGGAATGATTGATAACTATGCGTTAGCAATCCAACGAGTTAACTTAGAATTCATCAAATTGAATCGACCTAGCGATGGCAATAAAGCGTAATAGAAGGTTCCATGCGGAGGTAGCTACTTCTGCATTGAGCGACATCATGTTCTTCTTGTTGTTGTTCTTTTTGATTATTTCTACGCTTGCGAATCCGAACGTGATTAAGGTCCCGCTTCCACAAGCAAAGAATAATGAAAAAACGAACAAAGCACACGTGGCTTTATCGGTGGAAATCGATCCAGTGACGAACGCAAAAAGATACAGTGTGGATAACAAAGAGGTTCCTTATGATCAAATAGGTCCTGTACTTGTAAAAGAAACTCAAAAGAAAGGTGACAGCACAGTCGTCTTGCGAATTCCTTTTGATTCTAAAGTGCAAGAGCTGGTTGACCTGTTAGAAATCGGAATGGTGAATCAATTGAAAATGATTATTGCCACGAAAGAACATAGTTAGATTTAAGAATCCATTTCGTTTAACAGCAAAGAGATTAAGATGAGTGCATATATCGACATATTTGAAAAAGATTACATGGAATCTAGAAGTGAAGTCAAGCGATCCTTGGTGTACACCTCAATTTCCTTGTTACTCCTTTTCATTTTACTGATGATTACGCAGTTCAACATTCTTCCTGCTATTCCTGAAGATGTTCCGCCACTTAAATCCGATGAAGTCATCGAATTGTTTGAGATGGAACACGTGGAACTTATTTCAACTGAAAGTGGAAGTCGAGGCGGCGGAACCTCATCGGATGCGCCTATCGATCAACCGCAAGATCAAACGGAACGTGTAGCGACTAGTCATTCTAGTGATTTCACCACAACTAGTGGGCAATCAAATAACAACAATTCGAATAATTCAACGAATCCAACATCTACCACAGTGCGTGGAACAAATTACTTCGGTTCCGGAGGTAGTGGTGGCGGAACCGGTTCTGGAAATGGTCCGTTTGGGGGTTCTGGAAGTGGAACAGATGACGGTGTTGGACCAGGAAAAGGTGGAGGAAGTGGGAAAGCACGTGTTCGTATGAACAACGTTTCCACACCTCAGTACGACCTCGATGTTGATTGCCGAGTAGGATTAAAATTGACTATAAACGCAGAAGGAGTTGTGACAGATTGCCGAAGTATTAAATCTGTTACTACGTGTACGAATCAAACAATCATTAACGATGTGATTAGACTAGTGAAACAGCAAGTACGATTTAATAAAGATCCGGGTTCTCCGCTTGTTCAAGCTGATTACACCATCAAAATTACAGCAAGATAAACGCGTTAGTTTTTAGCTAAAAAATCCATGGCTTTTTCGACCATTAATTTAGATCCTACGTAATACGGAATACGTTGGTGCAATTTACTTGGTTTAATTTCCATGATTCGTTGCTCACCGGTTGTTGCTATTCCACCCGCTTGTTCAGCAATAAACGCCAAGGGATTACACTCATATAAAAGGCGCAATCTACCTTCTGGAGCAGATGGAACAGCTGGATAGATGTAAATTCCACCTTTAATCATGTGGCGGTGAAAATCGGCTACTAGAGATCCGATGTATCTTCCAGAATAAGGTTTACCAGTTTGATTTTCGTAGCTTTGACAATAGCTCACATATGCTTTAAGTCCAGGTTCGAAATCGTTGAGATTTCCTTCATTGACGGCATAAATTCGTCCGTTTTCCGGCATTTTCATATCTGGATGCGAAAGGAAAAACTCTCCAATACTTGGATCAAGAGTGAACCCATGAACTCCATTACCTGTCGTATAAACAAGGATTGTTGAAGAACCGTAAAGAACGTATCCCGCTGCAACTTGTGCTGTGCCAGGTTGTAACATATCTTCAAGCGTTGCGCTCGTTCCTTGTGGGGAAATCCGTCGGTAAATAGAAAAGATGGTCCCAATGGATACGTTCACGTCAATGTTACTTGATCCATCAAGTGGATCAAACAACACGATATACTTTCCATTTTTCGAGGTTTCCGATTCAAAGGCAAGGTAATCATCGTTTTCTTCCGAAGCAATTCCACAGACTTCTCCACCATTGGCAAAAGCGCGGATGAAAGCTTCATCTGCAACGACGTCTAGTTTTTGCTGATCCTCACCTTGAACATTTTGTCCACCTTGGGCACCCAAAATATGTTCAACAAGTCCAGCTTTACGCACATCGTTACTGACTATTTTAGAAGCTAGGACGATGTCGTTTAATAATCTTGATAGTTCACCAGTAGCATAGGGAAAGTGACTTTGATTCGTCACGATAAACTCGTGCAGCGTGATCAATCTCGACATACAAATAAATTAAATATAGAACATACTACCATGCTCATTTCCAATTTGTATTGGATTTACAATCAAGGTTGGGATGAGTGCATCATTTGTGATGATGTATTGCTCGTAATTTGTGGTTAAAGCTGACAAGAAATTATTACGATTAAGATTCATAATAGCAATTAAATCAGCATCAACGCTTACGGCATATTTTACTACTTCTTTATCGAATCCACTTCTAGAGACGATAGCGGAAGTCATTTCAATATTGCGATCCTTAAAGAATCCCTCGGAGAAAGTGATATTTGAAATCACTTGGTGACGTAAGTATTCATCTGTTTCATCCGGAGTAACTACGTGAACTTTAGAATTGAAGTACTTCGCAAGGTTTGCAACTATAGACAATTTTTGCTTGGTTTCTTTGTGTAAGTCCATTGGGACAACGATGGAATCATATCCAGTAGCTTTCACGGATTTTTCTTGAACAATGATAAAAGGCACTTGAGAACTTGTCACCACTTTCAGTGCGTGACTTCCCGTGATGTGTTGCCAACCATGAGCACCATGTGTTCCCATGAAAATTAACTCAGCTTGGTGCTCAGCAGCAAAAGCGCCGATATCTTCAAAAATACTTCCTATGCGAACATTTGGTTGAAGATTCACTCCTTCACCTGCAAATTTTTCAATCACATTATGTAATTGCGTCAATGCGTCCTGAATTTGGTTTTCTTTTGAAACAACATGAAGAAGTTGAACCACTGCGTTTAAAGGTTTTGCAGTTGCAATGGCGTGTTGTAGAGCGATATCCGCAACCATCGTAAAATCATGAGGTACGATAAAAGTTTTTTGTTGCATAGTTGTATTTTTTACAAAATTAAGACAAAGTGACTAAAGAACGCACTTGTTTTATCTTTATTTTTGTGGGGAGGGTATTTACTTTTCACGACTAAAATAGGAATATGCCAATTATCGGAAAACTTATCCGTAAAACAACCGCATTAAGCTTCAAACGAAATGCAAAAAAAGGGATTGATTACCGTCATCAATTGGAAGCATTGCGCAATACAATCGAGCGTGCGAAAAGTACAAAATTCGGTTTTGTTTATTCATTTCATGCCATCTTAACAAAAACAGATGTGGTATCTCAATACCAAAAAATGGTGCCCATTGTTGATTATGATGAGTTTTATGAAAAATGGTTGAAAGAATCAATTGCGGGTGTTAAAGATCACACCTGGAAAGGACGAATAAAATATTATGCGTTATCATCTGGAACAACAGGTTCTCCAAGTAAGCGTATCCCTGTTACAACCGAAATGATTCGTTCATTTCAACGAGTGAGTTTACGTCAATTTTCCATTTTACACGAATTAAATTTACCCGAAGAATTTTATTCTGCAAGTATCCTTGCTGTCGGTGGATCGACAAAACTCACGAAGAAAAGCACACACATTGAGGGCGATTTAAGTGGGATCTTAAAAAAGCACACATCCATCATTGCTGCGCCATTTACCAAACCATCTAAAAAGATTACCAACTTAAAAAACTGGAAAGAAAAATTGCCTTTGATGATTGAACAGGCTCCCAAATGGAACATTGGCATCATTGCAGGGATTCCAAGTTGGTGTATCTTGTTAATGGAGGAAATTGTCAAGCATTATCAGCTGAATTCAATTCATGACATCTGGCCAAATTTACATGTCTATGTTCATGGAGGTATTTATATGGAACCATACCGTGAACGACTAGAGAAAATCTGTGCCCAGAAAGTAGAATTACTTGACACATATTTAGCGAGTGAGGGATATTTTGGATATCAAACGAGTCCCAATCGGAAAGGAATGAAATTATTAATGAACAACGGAATATTTTTCGAGTTTGTACCCTTTAATTCTGACTATTTCGATGAGAATGGAGAATTAATCAATCCAAATAAAGCCTACACAATTAGCGAAGTAAAGGAAGGAATCGACTATGCATTGGTGATTACAACGAATGCTGGACTTTGGCGCTACTTAATCGGTGACTTAGTTCGTTTTGTTGATTTAGAAGCGCATGAAATCATTATTTCTGGAAGAATAAAACAATTTTTAAGTTTATGTGGAGAGCATTTATCCCTGGATAATATCAACCAAGCAATGGTGAAAGTGGCTAAAACCACAGGAATTAAAATTTCCGAGTATACACTTTTTGCGGATGAAGATCAACAGCTCCACCATTGGTTTGTAGGCTCGGATGTTCCTTTTGATTCAGATCTGATCATTGAGGAAATGGATAAAGAACTTAGCCTGATTAATGATGATTATGCTTACGTTCGCAAGTACAATCTCGGGAAACCAACATTAACGATTGTTCCATCATCAACATTTTATGGGTACTTGGAGTCGTTAGGGAAATTAGGTGCTCAAAACAAAATGCCTCGTGTTTTAAACAAGGATCAAGCGGAAAAGTGGTTGGCCTTTATTAACGCAAACGACTTCCTTTAAAAACAGATTTTTTCATAAAGGTATAGGCGAAATTCACCTCAACTGAATGACGATACGCAGTAGAAATTGGTCCGATATCGTAATCATAGGACAAGCCTAAGTCTACAGATCCAAAGGTTAAAGCGACATATGGCGCCATTGTGCCTGTTGAACGGAAATAAAGACCCGCGACAAGGGATTGAGAATTGACGATGTTTGTAATTTCCGAGTTTCCCCGTAACCTTGAGCGATAAAATAATCCAAGTATTGTTTCCGCGTGGGGACCTTGAATAAATTGAATGGCGTTTAACTCCATACTCGACTTATCATCAAATGCATATTTTGCTTGAGTATTAAAGCAATATTTTCTAAACAAACGATCCGTATTTAAACTATTATAATTCAATTTAGGGCTATTTGCGTGTGCGATGGAAAACCCTCCTAAAAAAGCAAATTGCCCTGCGCTTAAATTCAGCTTATTTCCAGGGATATAGCGGTAATTCAGTCCCAATCCAGCATCTAAAAAAGTAAACGACGTAAAATCGTTTGCTTCCCCGGAGTATACGTTTGGATCCAATGAGCTTCCATTCCATTGGGAATAATAGAGTAAACGAGAGAAATCTGCGCTTCGGTTACAAAATGCTGTTTGAATTCCTGCTGATAACCAATGTCCTTTTGCTAATGGAAGGTGTCCACTCACTGATGTTCCAAAAGATTTCTGAGACATTTTCGAATCACCACCCACATCATTACTGAAAAACACACCGATTCCTGCGTATGCTTTATCGCTTTTCTTGGTTTTGCCAACGGAGAATTCCCCCATCCCATAACTCGTCATAAATTGTGTACCTGCACCCAACCATTGATTCCGATTTTGCAAGCTGATTTTCTCGTATCCGTGGTGCATCGAGGTTGCAGAGGGATTCCATATGGTCATGGTTTTATCCATTTGAGTCAAATGGTAATCTTGGGCAAAAACGGTGAATCCCAATAAGCAGAAAAGTAAGGCTTTGATCTTCATTTTCAGTTTATCGAATTAGGGTAATATTTCCTGTCATTTTTTTCGTTGCACCGCCGATATAAGTCACATCAACGATGTACGCATAAACACCCGTATTCAATAATTTACCTTTGTATGTTCCGTCCCACTTAAAGGTTTTGTTGTTTGATTCAAACAAGAGATTTCCCCATCGATCAAACACCTTGAATCCAATGGATTCAATATTCTTACCAACGATGATTTGATAAACATCGTTATCTTCATTTCCAACGTTATTCGGCGAAAATGCTGTTGGAATATGGATGCCGTCAGCACACTCCGGAGAACTTGCATTCGGATCACATGGATTCAATGGGTCTGATCCTTGAGTGACCTCAAGGGCATCGTTGTATCCATCTCCATCCGTGTCTGGATTGTTTGGATTCGTTCCAAGGACTCCTTCTTGTGCGTCCGTTAATCCATCAAAATCCGAATCAATTTGACAACCAGGCAATGTATCGTCAGGATCACAAGGATTCAATGGGTCTGAACCATTAGTCACTTCTGTTCCATCGTTGATTCCATCTCCGTCTGTATCTGGATTCGTTGGACTAGATCCTGCTAATCCTTCTTGTGTGTTTGTAAGTCCATCGCCATCTTGATCACATGGTCCAGCGTTGGCATTCGGAATACATGGATTCAAATTATCTGGATCTAATTCATCCATCACACCGTCACCATCTGTATCAATGATGATGGATTCCAATGCGTCAATGATTCCGTCACCATCTGTATCCAATGGAGTTGCTGGATTTGGGCCAAGTTCGGCGCAATCGTTTTCACCATCAGCATCTGTATCAACTAAATTGGGATTAGTTCCTGCGGTCATTTCGACCGTATTTAAGCATCCGTCACCATCTAAATCTGGAATATCCGGGACGAAAACAGCCACGATGGTCTCTGGTCCATTAATGTTGATGAAGTTCGAATCTTGTGTAATAGCTAATCCCATTGGTCCCGTAGTATAGGTCCAATGGTCAAAAACATATCCTGCATTTGCTTTCGCTTTTACATTGGTTTGAATACCGCCAAAGTAGGTTGTTGACCAAGGATAAGATGGTGGATTAATTGAATTCACTTTAATCGTTCCAGCGTTTACTGGAGAGACATCAAACGTTACTGGAAATGGTCCGGTTAATTGGTAGCAATCAATCATGCCTTGCTCCATGGCAAGACAACGTGCATTGATGAAATCCCTTAATTGTGTAACTCTAGATTGCCATCCATTGTAGGTTCCTCCCCATTTTGTACAATGAGCAGTCATTTCTGGTGCAATTTCATTCACCATACTATCGAGCAGTGCCAACATACTTGTACAACTTAACGAGGTATTAATAAGATCAATGTAGCGTGTAATGTAATATTGCTCTACAATTGGATTTTCAGCAATTAACTTTTCAAGGATATCGGTATGACCTTCTCCACCTGGATCCGGTAAGTTTTCCGCATTACAAGGGTCCGCATTCGCGCTTTCATCAGGAATTCCTGTGTAATTGATGTAGTGTCCAAAAGTTGCATCCATGTCCCAAAGCGCATAGCGCCATTTCTTTTTGTCACCTGTAGGATCCATTCCTCTCCACCATGCTGTATTATAATTTAGCCAGTCTTGGTTTACCGTGTAGGAATTAATCATAAAATAATCTGCTAGAGATTCCCAATTTAAAAGTGAATCAACATAATTAAAATTAGTCGGGTTTCCCATATTATTTGTCATGATGTAATTCCTAAGTGCGTCCCAGTTTTGTTGGGCATTTGGAGAACCATATTCTTGCCACGTACCTCCCCAAGTTTTTAAATATTGAAGATTGAATTTGTTTTGTCCAAAATAAATGTCTGTATAATCGTGGTCATCAGCTTTTTCACGAATTTCATAGACACCCCAATAGTTCCCATTCAAATAAACGACCGCCGGGCGCCAAGTACGTTCATCAAGTTTCATATCTGCCCTGATTGACAGGGTATGAATAAACGCATCTCGGATATGCGCGCCTTGTTCAAAAGGATAATTGTCACTTGCACCGGGTTTCAGAATTAAGCGTTGAAAGTCATCACGGCTTTTTTCTGGAAAAATAGCGTGGTCGATATCTCCGTTATGACCATATTGGTCTCGACAGATGAAATCAAATCCTCTCTGATCATAAGACCAAGAATCATTTCCATGTTTATTGAAATCCCCTTCCGATTCATCGATAAAGGTTCCGTCTTGTTCAAACATCTCAAAACCACCAATTCGATTTGGGGGATTTTGATTTGGATTTGGATTTGTAAGTAAGGAAAATAATCCTTGGCTACATACTGAGACTACAGGTACCGTATGAGTAACATTTATAAAATACGTATTCGTTTCAATAAAAGATGAGAGTGTTGCACCAAAAGCAACTGCCCTTAAAACCTTTGTTGTGGATATGTTGATTGGTGTGGAGTAAACCGTAGATGTTGCTGTAGGATTTGATCCATCGAGCGTATACCTGATTATTGCA
>JBILRU010000123.1:0-5415 GCA_044372485.1 Crocinitomicaceae bacterium | reverse complement strand
ATATTGATGAGAAAAATGAGCAAAATTCAAGTAAGCCAATTGACGAACAGTCATACGTTTGAATCCTATAAAGAATTGGTTGCAAAATTAGTTTCACATGGTAAAACTTCTGGACCAGAGCAACGCGATGACCTCATCCATTACACCGAATTAAATGCGAAACGCATGAAGCGTGTTGAAAAAACAACGTTGTTAACAGAAGAATTAAAAAAACAAATTTCGCGTATTCAAGAACCGATGACTTGGATCTTACTCAGTGAAGCATGGTGCGGTGATGCCGCACAAATTGTACCTGTCCTTGGGAAAATTGCGGGAGAAAGTAATCTTATCGATTTAAAAATCATTTTGCGTGACGAACACCTAGACATCATGGATCAGTATTTGACAAATGGTGGACGTTCCATTCCAAAATTAATTTGTTTAGATCAACTCCAACAAGTTATATTTTCTTGGGGACCAAGACCTGCATCGATTCAACAAGTAGTCAATGACAGTAAAACAGAGGGAATTACTGATCATGCGGTGTTGGTTGAACGTATTCAATATGCGTACAATAATGATCACACGCGTTCGATTCAACAAGAAATATGCGACATACTCGCTAATCTATAATCGCCATAAATGAAAAAAGCCAATCATTACTGATTGGCTTTCCACTTATATTTTTGGAGAATTACAAAGTCCCTCTGCTTTCTTGTTCTCTTTCAATCGATTCGAACAATGCTTTAAAGTTTCCTTTCCCGAAAGACTGTGCGCCTTTTCGTTGGATGATTTCAAAGAACATTGTTGGACGATCCACAACTGGTTTTGTAAATAACTGCAAAAGGTATCCTTCTTCGTCACGGTCGATCAAGATTCCATGTTGTTTCAATACTTCCACATCCTCTTCGATGTCTCCTACTCGCTCGATCAAATCATCGTAATATGTTTCTGGAACATACAAGAATTCCACACCACGATCGCGCATGGCAGAAACGGTTGTTACAATATCGTTTGTGGCCACGGCAATGTGTTGTACACCTGCTCCATTGTAAAAATCAATGTATTCTTCAATCTGAGATTTCTTCTTTCCTTCAGCTGGTTCGTTGATAGGGAATTTAATGCGTCCGTTACCGTTGGACATCACCTTGGACATCAAAGCGGTAAATTCCGTAGAAATATCGTTATCATCGAACGAAATAATTTGTGCAAAGCCCATGACTTTTTTGTAGAAATCACACCAGGTATTCATTTCATTCCAATCCACATTTCCGACCATGTGATCAATAAACTTTAGTCCAGTTGGTTCTGGATTGTAGTGGGACTCCCATTTTTTATAACCTGGCAAGAAAATTCCATCGTAATTTTTGCGTTCCACAAAAATGTGAACCGTTTCACCGTACGTATAAATTCCGGAACGAATCACGCATCCATTAGCATCTTCTTCACGCGTCGGCTCCATAAATGGTTTCGCTCCGCGTTTTGTTGTTTCTTCAAATGCTTTCGTTGCATCCTCTACCCAAAGTGCGATAACTTTCACACCATCACCATGCTTATTGATATGTTCATTAATTGGTCCATCTGAAGTCAATGGAGTCGTGAGTACCAATCGGATTTTTTCCTGCTTTAACACATAAGAAACTCGGTCCTTCAATCCGGTTTCTAGTCCAGCGTAGGCCTCTGATTGAAATCCAAAGGCTGTTTTGTAAAAGTGTGCGGATTGTTTCGCATTTCCCACATACAATTCCACGTAATCGGTTCCCAAAAGCGGAAGGAAGTCTTCTGCGTCCGAGAATAATTTCTCTAAACTATATTCTACGTTCTGTAGATCTTTTAAATTTTTAATTTCTGTTGACATAATCTTTAATTCTTTGCAATATTATCGAAAATTTAGGATTTAGTGCATCCATGATTTCACGTACTCAGGTAATTCCATTTCCATCGCGCGTTTGGTCAATTTTAATGGTTTAAAGGTATCAATCATCACCGCTAATTCGTGCGTTTCTTTTTTGCCAATGGATCGCTCATACGCTCCCGGGTGTGGTCCATGAGGAATTCCTGCCGGATGCAAAGTAATTTGTCCCTTTTCAATGTTATTTCGGCTCATGAAATCACCATCAACATAGTACAAAACTTCATCCGAGTCGATGTTACTATGGTTATATGGTGATGGAATAGAATCGGGATGATAATCGTATAAGCGAGGGACAAACGAGCAAATAACGAAGGCACTCGTTTCAAAAGTCTGGTGAATTGGTGGAGGTAAATGTACGCGTCCGGTGATTGGCTCAAAGTCGTGAATCGAAAAAGCATAAGGGAAATTGTATCCATCCCAACCAACAACATTGAAGGGATGATGCGCATAAATATAATCGTACAAGACATCTTGTTTTTTGATGCGAATTAAGAAATCACCTTCTTCGTTATGTGTTTCAAGTTCATGCGGACGACGCAAATCGCGTTCACAGAAGGGAGAATGTTCAAGTAATTGTCCAAACCAGTTTCGATATCTTTTTGGTGTAAAAACAGGATGGAATGATTGAATCACTAACAAACGATTATCGCTGTCATTGAATTCCAGTTGATAAATCATCCCACGAGGAATAACCAAATAATCTCCGTAACTAAAATCGATGTTTCCTAGTTGTGTGCGTAATTTCCCCGATCCACGGTGAATGAAGATTACCTCATCGGCATCCGCATTTTTATAGAAATAATCGGTCATCGATTTCGATGGTGCTGCGAGTTCAATGTATACATCACTGTTGATTAAAACCGGTACACGGCTTTCCACGTAATCTTCGTTCGGCTGTAAATCGTAGCCACGAAAACTGCGCATCAGCATGTTTTTCTCG
Organism: Crocinitomicaceae bacterium; assembly: GCA_044372485.1. Lineage (GTDB taxonomy): Bacteria > Bacteroidota > Bacteroidia > Flavobacteriales_D > Crocinitomicaceae > UBA952. The sequence continues at coordinate 2,581 of JBILRU010000123.1, read as the reverse complement.
ATTGCGACCTCTGGAGTAATATCTGTTTGTCCAAGAATTTCCTTTACAACGGTCGGAGGTTGAATGTGGTATAAAAGGGAGGACATTCCGTCAAATCCAGCTGTTCCGAATAGCTGTTCATGATACAATTCACCATTTTCCTGACGAAAAACAGTATGTCGTTTGTGTGGAATTTTCCCTAGTTGATGATAAAAAGGCATAGTTCTATTTTATGTTTGTTCAAACAATCCGTCTAAAATTAGTTAAAAAGATCATTTCACAGCAAAACTAAAGAGCTCTGAATGACTAATAAATGATTTTAATCAGTTTTCGAAGAAATAAAAAATAGATTAGAATCTGATTTATACCAAATGCAAAACTTAAATTTGTCTAAATACTTTATACATGTCAAAAATCATCGTTATCGGTTCTTGCGGACAAATTGGAACTGAACTCGTTTTAGCGTTGCGTGCATTAAATGGAGCACAAAATGTCATCGCAGCGGATTTGAAAGAGGAATGTCCACCGATACTCGCTAACGGACCCTACCAGAAGATGGATATTTTGGACCGTGAAGCTGTTCGCCAGTACATCATAAACGAGCACGTGGAAGAAGTCTATTTATTGGCAGCCTTACTTTCTGCAACAGCGGAGAAAAATCCAGACTTTGCTTGGCGCTTGAATATGGAAGGATTGTTTACTATTTTAGACCTAGCCAAAGAAGGACATGTAAAAAAAGTATTCTGGCCGAGTTCAATTGCCGTTTTTGGTCCAACTACCCCAGCAGATCAAACACCACAGCACACCGTTATGGAACCATCAACAGTTTATGGAATTTCCAAGCAAGCAGGTGAACGTTGGTGTGAATACTATTTCAATAAATATGGAGTGGATGTTCGAAGCATTCGTTATCCTGGATTAATTTCTTACAAAAGTTTACCTGGTGGAGGAACCACAGATTACGCGGTAGATATTTTTTACAAAGCGAAAGCGCAAGGTAACTTTACGTGTTTCTTGAAGGAAGATACTGCTTTACCAATGATGTTCATGGACGATGCCATTCGTGCTACCATAGAATTGATGCAAGCGCCAGCCGAGAATGTTAAAATTCGTTCAGCCTATAATCTAGCGGGATCTTCATTTACTCCAGCTGAATTAGCAAAATCTATTCAAAAGCATTTGCCTGATTTCAGTATTTCATACGAACCAGATTTTCGTCAAGCCATTGCTGACAGTTGGCCAAATAGCATTGATGATTCATCCGCTCAAAAGGATTGGGGGTGGAAAGCACAATTCGACACAGATGCGATGGTAGAAGTTATGCTCGAAAATGTATCCTTCTAATTTAGACAAGCATTACTTTTTTTTCTGTGCTCAACCCCAATAGCACGCTTGTTTTTGACGTTTCTTTTGACTGAAAATATATTTTGTTTAACATTTTTTGATTTTCATTAAACATTTTTTGTTTAACTTTATCACTCAATTGTTAAACAAAGTAATATGTCAACTTTAGAATTTAATGAAGCACTCGTTGGTTTGGAAAATAATCTAACATCCTTTGCCATGAGTTTTACTAGAAATCAAGAGGATGCGAAGGATTTAACGCAAGAAACGATGTTGAAAGCGATTACTTATCGCAATTACTATACGCCACAGACGAATTTCAAAGCATGGGTGTTTACAATTATGCGGAATTTGTTTATCAATCAATATAGACGAAAGGTAAAATCCGGAGCTATTTTTGATCATTCAAAAGAAGCATTTTTGGTTTCTAACACACCGAGTCACGAAGAATCTGCTATTGAAATCATTTCAGTGAAGGATATTCAGGAAAAAATTGATAATTTAGGGGGGGAATATAAAGAACCCTTTGAAATGCATTTCCAAGGATTCAAATACAAAGAGATTGCGGACAAATTAAATATTCCGATTGGCACAGTGAAGAGTCGAATTTTCATTGCTCGCAAAAAATTAATGGAATGTTTACCAGACTTTGCTTTTTCAGCAAATTAATTTATGAGTAAAAAAGTCACCATTCTTGGAGCTGGAATTTCCAGTTTGTCTACAGCTGCTTTTCTAGGCAAAGCAGGTTACGATGTAACCATTTTAGAGAAGAATAGTCACATTGGCGGACGAGCTCGTCAGTTTGAATCGGACGGATTCACTTTTGACATGGGTCCAAGTTGGTACTGGATGCCAGATGTTTTTGAGCGTTTTTATAACCAATTTGGTCATACGGCAAGTGATTTTTACGAGTTAAAGCGTCTAGACCCTTCGTATCGCGTGTATTGGCCGGACCACACCCATACAGATATCCCGGCTTCCATGAACGAACTGGAACAATGGTTTGAATCAATGGAGCCAGGCAGCGCACTACAATTGCGTAAATTCTTAAAAGACGCCGCGTACAAATACCAAGTAGGCATGCAAGACTTGGTCTACAAACCAAGTTTAAGTTTATTAGAATTTGCAGACCGACGCGTTTTAGGAGGATTATTAAACATGCACTTACTATCGTCCTTCTCCACCTATATTCGAAAGTATTTCAAACACCCGAAAATATTATCTCTGTTAGAATTCCCTGTTCTATTTTTAGGAGCGA
>JBILRU010000144.1:0-4311 GCA_044372485.1 Crocinitomicaceae bacterium | reverse complement strand
TCACGCACTAGGCACTGAGCACTAGTCACTGAAATGTCGTTCGCTTTGCTCACGGGTTATTTCCAAGGATAATGGAGCATTCGCTTTGCTCACGCACTGAGCACTGTTCACTGAAATGTCGTTCGCTTTACTCACGATTGTCTCCGCTCTGTTCTCTCGCTCTCGCTCTCGCTCTGTTCTCCCGCCGCGGCGGGAGAAAGGATTACCTCCCTACCGGTCGGTGAACCAGTCGTGGGCGACGTGCAGTGGATCAAAAGCACTTCCTCGCTACGCTCGGACGGCGCTTTTTTATTTTTCGCCTTCGCTCATCCGCGAGCGGATGGACTCGGGGAAAAATAAAAAAGCACCTGTTCTAACGAACAAGTGCTTTTGATCAGAGTGCCCACGACTGGATTCGAACCAGCACACCTAATGGCACCACCCCCTCAAGATGGCATGTCTACCAATTTCACCACGTGGGCATGATCACTGTGTAAAACAGCGGTCACAAAGATACATTTTTTATTTATTGGACTTCTTCAAAAAAAACTTTGAAAAAAAAGTAAAAATCCATTGGACATGATTTGTTAACGTGAATATTTTTCACTTAACTTCACCAAAATTTACCTAGATGTCACATACGACTACTCAAAAAATTAGTTTTGCCGGTTTACTTATTACCACAGGAATCGTATTTGGTGATATCGGAACTTCTCCTTTGTATGTTTTTCAAGCCATTACTGGTGGAGGAAAACACATTTCAGAACCATTTATTTTAGGGGCTTTGTCCAGTGTGATTTGGACCTTGATTTTGTTAGCAACAGTGAAGTACATCTTTTTTGCTCTGAACGCGGACAACAAGGGTGAAGGTGGAATTTTTGCACTATTTGCGCTATTAAAGGAAAAGAACTACAAATGGATTATTATTCCAGCTTTGATTGGTTGTGCGACGTTAATGGCTGATGGATTCATTACGCCTGCCATCTCGATTTCTTCTGCAGTAGAAGGGGTCAACAACATTTTTCCAGATATGCCGGTCATTCCGATTGTCGTTGTAATCATTGTAATGTTATTCGTCATCCAACAATTTGGAACCGCTGCTATCGGTAAAATGTTTGGTCCAGTGATGTTGATTTGGTTTGCCTTTTTAGGTTACCTCGGATTCATCAACGTTTCGCAAAACTGGGAAGTCCTTCAAGCATTTAATCCTTATTGGGCCTACAACCTTGTCGCAAATGTCGATGGTGGATTTACTGTCTTAGGTTCTGTTTTCTTGTGTACAACCGGAGCGGAAGCGCTTTACTCGGACCTAGGCCACTGTGGAAAAGGAAACATTCGATTGAGTTGGTCCTTTGTTTCTGGTCTATTGGTCTTGAATTACTTGGGTCAAGCTGCATTGTGTCTGAAGCCCGGTTTTCAATTAACTGGTTCGAAAACGGTATTCTATTCCATGGTACCTGATTATCTGATGCCTTTCGCTGTAGCCATTGCGACCTTAGCCACCATTATTGCTTCGCAAGCCTTGATTACCGGTGTATTTACACTTATGAACGAGGCAATCAAATTAAAATTATGGACGAATCTTCGCGTGAAATATCCCTCGGATCATCAAGGACAAATCTACATTCCTTTTATTAATTGGTTTTTAATGGTTGGTTGTCTTACGGTGATTGCAATTTTTAGAAAATCAAGCGCGATGGAGCATACGTATGGGCTTGCCATTACCATCGATATGGTGATGACTTCCATTCTCCTATGTTTCTTGTTGATGTTAAAGTATCCTAAAATCAAGTATGTATACGTCCTCATTTTTGGAATATTTTTATCCATAGAAGGGGTATTCTTACTTTCTAATTTGGGGAAAGTTGTATCCGGAGGATGGTTTACCCTGATTCTGGCATTTAGCTTTTTTGGAATATTATTCTTGTATTACAAGGCCAAACAATTACGCACGAGTATTACAGAATACATCCCGATGAGAAATGTGATCCCATTGATTAATGATGTGCGGGATGATGCGGAAATTCCATACGAAGCAACGAATCTTGTTTTCCCTACACGCAGTAATTCTCCGAATAAGTTAGATCTAACGGTGTTTCACTCGCTATTTAAGAAAAAACCACGTAAAGCAGGTGTTATCTGGTTTTTACACGTGGATATTTTGAATGAGCCTTGGGGTGTGCATTATTCGGTGAATGAGATTATTGATAAGAGATGTTATTATGTGACTTTGCAATTGGGTTTCAAAGAAGAACACCGTATCGAATACATGATGCGCAAAATCTATTGCAAGATGATTGAAAAAGGCGAGTTTGACGGAGAAAGCATTTTCAAGTCTATTCGTGGAAAAATAGAAGAAGTGGACTTCAAATTCATCGTACTGAATTCGCGTGTTTCCACAGACAACCACTTAACGCCTTTCCAACGTCTGTGCGTGAAAGCATACCGCTTTGTGAAATCCACGGGATTAAAACCAGCGGAGGACTTCGGCCTGGATAAAACAAACGTTTACGTGGACTTCATTCCGATTTCGGTAACCAAACAAGTGGATCAAGACATGACCGAAGACTTCGAAAATTACTCGCAGAAAATCTACAAGGTTTCGTCGAAATAATTCAAGTCTTTCCCAAAGGTTTCTGTTAATCGCGAAATGCTATAAAACGCAAGTGAGATAAAAAGGACACCCACAATCAAGGCGGACCATCCATCGTTGATTCCTGTGCTCACGAGCAAGCCGAAGAACAATACCACAATGTTTACGGATCCTCGAACGAGATTGGGAATGGTATTGGCGGCGGTAGATCGAATGTTGGTTCCAAATTGTTCTGCAGCGATCGTGACGAATATCGCCCAATAACCTGTTCCAGCGCCCAGCAAAAAGCACATGAAATAGTAGGTGTTTTCGGTGATGTTATAATCGTGCAGCAACAAGAAAATCAAGACGCACACCAACGAAAATCCCAAATACAACTGAACCACTTTCTTTCTGCTTTTTAAGACCTGACTCAAAATCCCAGAAATTAAATCACCAACGGAAAGTCCAATGTATGCGTACATCACCGCTTTTCCATTCGAAATGTCATAAACACCCAACCATGGACCAAAATTGTCTTTTGAATTCATGATCAATAGTCCAATCACATACCAAATAGGAATGCCAATCACGACACAATGAAGGTATTTGATGAGGTTTTCGCGTTGAAAGAAAATCAACTTTAAATTCCCTTTTTGAATTCCTTTATCCTCCTGCATGGACTGAAAATACGTAGATTCCAAGGTGCCAATGCGCAGAAACAAAAGTAAAATCCCCATCGATCCACCTACGACATACGCCACCTGCCAATTGTGAAGAGCCAGTCCGAAAACGCGTTCAATTCCGGCAGCAATCCACGCGCCCTCTGATCCAACTAACGATGCAACAACTGCTCCTAACGCACCAAACGTGACAATGATCATCGTTCCGTATCCGCGTTTTTCCTTGGACATCATCTCGGAAACCAAGGTGATTCCAGCACCAAGTTCACCAGCAAGTCCGATTCCCGCAATGACACGAATGACGGCATAAGTAGTGACATCCGTAACAAATGCATTGAGTAAGTTGGCGACGGAGTAGAGTAGGATGGACCCAAAAAGCACTTTCAGCCGTCCGCGTTTATCGCCTAAAATTCCCCAGAGAATTCCGCCCAACAACATTCCAAGCATTTGCATGTTGAAGAGAAATTTTCCCGTAGCTGCAATGGTCTGTTCGCTGGCATTCACCATGATATCGCCGAGGCTTTCCGCTTTCACCACGCCAAACAATACGAGGTCATAGATATCAACGAAATAACCAAGGGCGGCAACAATGATTAGAAAGATTATTTTTCGATCGATTGGATTTGCTTGTGTATTCATGCAACGAAATTAATTTATTTTTCGAATGATGCACCTTCTTTATCGCAGGCATCCAACCCCAACCTTTACCGTATCCCGTTTAAAACGTGTATCTTTGCACTCAATTCAAGCAGAATGGCACATAAATCAGGATTTGTTAATATCGTTGGGAGCCCAAATGTTGGGAAATCAACCTTGATGAATCAATTAGTTGGAGAAAAGGTATCCATCGTTACCTCAAAGGCGCAGACGACACGTCATCGCATTTTGGGCATTGTCAACGATGAAGATTACCAAATCGTTTTCTCCGATACACCAGGTGTGGTGAATGCGGCGTATAAGTTGCACGAAAACATGATGGACTATGTGAATTCATCCATTCGTGATGCGGATGTGTTGTTATTCATTACCGATACGATTGAAAATGAAATGAATCATAAGGAGACCTTAGAGCGTATC
>JBILRU010000030.1:0-20374 GCA_044372485.1 Crocinitomicaceae bacterium | reverse complement strand
GAAAATGGACTTGGATTCGTGTTGCATGCAGTCATTAATACAGGCATCTGATGCAGCCATTAATTTAAATTCCGGTGGAATTGAAATGTGTTCACAGTGATCTTCCATCATTTCAAAACAATCTGGAAGTCGGTTGAATAAAGGCGATTCCTCGATGATTTCGATCTCTTGCCAATCGCGGTCCTCCCGCATTTTAGCTCCTTTTGCACCGTAAAGCAAACCTAGTAATTGATGTCCAAAACAAATGCCTAAAATTGGCTTTTGAAAGGATTTCAACCAACTGACATGTTCAACATACTTGGACATGTCGATTTCGGTAATCAACAGAGGAGCTCCGGAAAAAACAATTCCAATTGACTCATTCGCTAAATCTTCTGTTAAATCATGAAATCCAATGCATTGGGTGTCGCAATATTCTTCAAAAGCCGAGACTATTTGAGGGGTTTTTGAACTACCACAATCGACAATCAGTATCATTTTTGGCGGGAGAAAGTACACACAAGTGCACGGTGATCACTCAATTCTTCTTCTTGGATCCTAAATCCACTTGTCAACAGTCGCGGGTCATAAAAGAGGTAATCAATCCTTCCAGCTGGAAGTCTACCGATGTACGTAGATCCTATTCCATTGCTTGTTTGACGAAAAGCGTCTTTTAAGAAACGATTGAATTGATTGTAGGTATAGGACATCGGTGTGTCATTGAAGTCTCCACAAACGATGACTGGATAAGGCGATGTTTTAATGTGTTCGACTACACGTCTTGCTTGTTCTGCGCGCTTGAGATATGCTAAACGCAATTTGGAAAAGACACTGCGTAATGCGCGCTCACTTGCCATGCCTTCTTCGTCCGTCGCTGCTTCGATATTTGGTTCCGTATGCAAGCGAATGGACTGTAAGTGGACATTGTACACACGAAAGGTATCTTGATTTTTGATGATGTCTGCGTAGATGCAATAGTTGAAATCTTTGCTTCCTTGTGATTCGAACATGACGTCCCCTTTTGAAATAATGGGATATTTGGAGAACATCGCGATGCCATAGTTTTGACGTGTGCTGCGTCGGTGAGCGCTACGTTCGTGGTAATTTCGATTACCCATAATGGAAAACAAGGAATCGACCACCTCAAAATCCGTTGGCTTATCCTGTCTGTAGTATTCCTGCAAACAAAGGACATCGGGATCCGTTCGACGAATATAGGCGAAAATTTTATTACGGTTTTCAATGGATTTGGTAAAGGAGGGATTGAATAAATCAAACAAACGAACATTGTAGGTTAATACCTTAATTCCAGTTGGATCCGCTGGTGAACTACTGGAAAAAGCCAAACTTCTAAAGTGCATTTTTCCACCAAGACCTAAAACGATGAGTGTGTAAATTGCCCATTTTGAGCGAGCGATTCCCCAAAGTAGAAGCCAACAAAGATTAATCACCAATAACACCGGATACAATAAACCGAAAAAAGGTAGGATGGATAAAGTTTTCGGATGAATGAACGGAGCTAAGTAACACAAGATCATTGCTCCGTAGCTAATCAGACTAGCTATTTTGAAAATGGAAGAAAAGCGAAAAAGTCTCTTCAGCATTTTAGCTATTTTTACTTTGATGGAACAAGAATTCTTTTTCTGCTTTGCTCAGTGAATCATAACCTGATTTGGAGATTTTATCTAGAATTTGATCCATTTTCACTTGTTTTTGACGTTTTTCGATATTAAATTCCTCATCCGTCTTAAATCTGGTTCGTGTTGACTTTTCCTTTTTTTCACGTTTGAAAACCTTTGTGAAGCGCGAAATTAAACTATCAATTTTGTTTAATATGTTTCTCGGAGAATGCAGGTTCTGAATGGACAATAATCCAAAAATAGCACCACCCAAGTGGGCAAAGTGGGCAATCTGGTCGTCCGTACCGATATTGATCAAGTCCTTGAACAAGAAAAACAAAGCCAAGAAGTAAATACGAATGGGAAAAATCCCAAACAAGCTTACTTGAAGATTCGGTTGATAGAAAGCCAATGCCGTAAAAATCGCCATGATGGAACCCGAAGCACCTAGAATGACCACGTTTATTCCTTGTAAAGCAGGGAACAGATTATTGGCTAAAATTTCTAAGAGCCCACCGGCAATTCCACCAAACAAATAGGTCAACCATAATTTTCTTCGACTGAAATATTGTTCGAAAAATCGCCCAGAAAAATAAAGAAACAACATGTTGAACAAAAGGTGTCCAAATTGTTCATGTGTAAATATGCTGGTCACGAGTCCCCATGGCGCACGAATAAAAGCCGAAAATGAACTGTTTAAGTCAAATAATTGATTGATCCATCCATCACTCATTAATGGATCGATATTGAAAAGCAATAAACTTTTTCTGATTAATAGGAGCGATAGAAAAACACTGACATTGACGATAATCAAACGATTAGTCATTGTGCCGGCACGCAACTGGTATCTCAATTCATCTATGAAATTTCTTCCTTGCATTTACCAAAAATTTGATCGGTCCGCTTTTCTCCAGAAAAGGACAATGATTGCTCCAACAATGGCCCCGCCGACATGTGCTAAGTGCGCGGTACTGTCGTTTGCGTTGTTTTGAAAAGAAAGATAAACTTCAATTAAAAAATATCCTGCAACAAAGTACTTCGCCTTTACTGGAATGGCAAAGTAAAGTCTGAACTCTGTGTTTGGAAAGAGAATCGCAAAAGCTGCCATCACCCCAAAAATGGCTCCAGAGGCTCCTACCATTGGAGTAAAAGACTGTTGCGCGTATCCAACAACGGCAGCACTATTGGTTGCCAGTAATGCATCTCTATCATTATTGAGAATCAACTGATTGATTTCTGATAAATTGAATCCTTGGTCAATAATCATGGCTTTTAATTCCATAACATCAATGACGCCCATGATGTTGTATAAGGCAAATGCGCCAAGTGCCGTAGAAATATAGAAAATGAAGAATCGTTTTGGACCCCAAATGTGTTCAAGGTAAGCACCTAAAATCGCAAAGAGGTACATGTTAAAGAGAATATGGAAGAATCCACCATGCATAAAGAAATGCGTGACAATTTGAAATGGTTTAAATAATGGTGTGTTGACAACGTGCGCTCCAAGACTGGAGGTTAAGTCTATTCCTTGCGATTCAAGCACCAAGGTCGCTAAAAAGAACATGATGTTCAGTAAAATGATGTTTTTCGTTACTTGAGGAAGGTTGTTTAACATAGCTTAAAAGTTTGAAGCAATATCAGTTATTAATACCGTATGCATGATTTTTTTTCCGTTAGGAGCAACGGTATGCTCTTCACATTGGAATAGTGCTTCAACGAGAGCTTGTGCCTCCTCAGGATGTCGAATAACGGCATCTTTTGATGCGTTTTGTGTTAATCGTCGAACCAAATGATGGGCTACATCTCCTTGGTCGATTTCGCGATCTTGTAAATCCGAAAGTAAGGAATCGACGCAGGAATCGATGCTGTTTTCAGGTAGTATCGTTGGAACGCCGTGAATGAAAAGTGTTTCAAGTTGATATTCACATTGAAATCCAAGTTGTTTCAGTAACTTTTCGTGACTCATCCAAAGATCCATTTCTACTTTAGAAAGTTCTTTCTCAATTGGGAAGAGCATTTGCTGACTGTCCAAGGCTTGATGAATAAACTTTCCAATCAACTCCGCATACAAAATGCGCCATTTCGCTCGTTTCACGTCGATCACGAGCAATCCGGATTTTGTCGGTGAAAAGACATATCGGTCGTGAATCAAGTAGTTTCCAACTTCATTTTCTTCTTGAAATCCAATGGTCTGTGTGGAAATCATCCCTTGTCCCGAAGTATCCTCTTCTATTTGGTAAAACTGTTCCCAATCCGCTGAACTTGGCATTGCTTGTCCGAATCCCTCGTTTTTTAGTGCCTTCGAAAAGCCGTTTCCAGTTGATCCGCCAGTGGACTTTTGTGTTTGAAAAGGATTAAAGCTTGGATCCACCGTGATTTGTGGCTCCATCGGTTCGTTTTTCCGAAAGGAACTTGGGACATCAAAACTAGTTTCTGTTTCAAAATCAAGGGTAGGGAAGATGTTGTATTTTCCAAGGGCTTGACGGACACTACTCAACAATATAGAATAGATAAATCGATCCTCTTCGAATTTTATTTCCGTTTTTGTGGGATGAATGTTGACATCAATTTTTGACGGATCCACATCTAAATATATGCAATAACTGGGATAATGTTTGTCGCTAATCATTCCGTCAAATGCTTTTGTAATCGCATGATGGAAGTAAGAATCCTTAAAAAATCGGTTATTCACAAAGAAAAATTGTTCCCCTCGTGTCTTCTTTGCCGCATCTGGTTTACCCAGAAATCCTTTGATGGATACAATATTGGTTTGCTCCTCAATTGGAACAAGTCTTTCGTTGCTGTTGCGTCCAAAAATACTCGCTACACGCATGCGCAGAACTCCAGCTTGAAGTTGGTAGCTTTCTTGTCCGTTGTGATGTAAACTAAATTTGATGTCTGGATGAGCTAGGGCAACACGTTCAAATTCGTCGCGGATGTGTCCAAACTCAATACTTTCCGATTTTAAAAAATTTCTGCGCGCCGGAACGTTGTAAAAAAGATTTTTTACTTCAAATACCGTTCCTTTGGAACACACAATTTGTTCGTTGGTTTTAATGGTATTTCCTTCCACTTCGATGAGTGTACCGGTATCGGAATCCTCTTTTTTGGTCCGCATGCTCACATGAGCAATCGAAGCAATGGAAGCCAATGCCTCACCACGAAATCCTTTGGTTTGCAGGCGAAATAGATCATCAGCATTTTTCAATTTGCTCGTCGCATGCCGTTGAAAACATTTGACAGCATCCTCTGGAGTCATGCCGTCACCGTCATCTACAACCTGAATCAAGGTCTTTCCGGCATCCTTCACATGTAGTTGGACAAATTGCGCACCGGCATCGATGGAATTCTCCATGAGTTCTTTGACAACAGAGGCTGGACGTTGAATCACTTCACCGGCAGCAATTTGATTCGCAATATGTTCAGGAAGTAGCTGAATAATACTCATAGTGCAGCAGGGATGAAGGAGTTCGATTCATTCCCGACACAATTAATAAAACCAGCCTGAATATTTTGGTAATTTGTTATCATCGTTACCTACAAAAATAACGATAATCCACGGGAATTTTCTCCCTCTCCCTCAACTTAAGCGATTTTTTTACATTCGAACAATGGTCCCGCGGTATTCGCCTTTCTCACCTTGAACAGGTCGTTGAATAACAACCTTCCAAATATATGCCTTGTTTCCAGGAACAAGTTTTCCGTCTCTGCGATCAATTCCATCCCATGCGTTGCTTGCATCCGTTGATTCGAAGACAAGTCCACCGTTATCTGTATCCAAAACGATTAGCTTGAATGCAGTTTGACGAATGGTTAACGCATACGGCATAAACGTACTGTTACGACTGTCTTGTGACTGTGGATTAAACGCGTTTACAGCGAGGAGATTGTAGTCCGATGGAATCTGAATCATTTCCTTTTCTTTGGCAGTACAGCCGTTGCTTGTCGTTGCTTGCACTTCAACAATAGCAAAGCCTTTATTAAACGCTAATAACTCTACATTCTTACCGGTATTTGTATTGAGGATATTCGTTGAATGCCAAGTGATTTGTCCTTCATTAGATTCAGCTTGTATGCTCATCTTTGGTAAGCCATCCTCGTAATTCAGGGTGCGATCAGTGTTGATGTTTAAGGAAGGAGTTGCGCTCACGTCAAAACTTCCAAACTCCTCAAATTGTCCGTAAGGACCCGTATTCGCAGTCAAGATAACTTTTCCTGGTTCGGTTAATTTCAATGAAATGGATTCGTTATATCCGAAATGAAGCTCTTTTCCAGCATATCTAAGCATTCGTTCATGGCGCTTATCCGCCTCTAACTGCAACGTTTCGCCTTGACATCTGTTTTTGAAATCGATGATTGCAACTGCTCCGTTGTAGGAAGGTGTTGGTTCATCATTAGGAATAGCTGGATCCGTTAAACCAAGGACGTCCATTTGATCAAAAATGATTGGAATCGAATGAGGGATAAGTTCAGTAACGACCACTGGTGGTGTAAATCCTGGACTCATCAATGGATCCAACTCTTTTGGATTCGTTGCATTGTCCACTAAACTTGGAGTCGTAGAAGGAGATGTTTCACGTTGATCAGGTGCAACAATAGAGGATGAATTCGTTTCCTTTTTGGTAGTTTTAATGTGTGTTTCTTTGATGGTGCGTTCAGCCGAAGTTGGCAGGACAAAATACGCTGTGATACCAATGGCAATCACCAAGACAGTAGACCATTTGATGCTTGCAACTTGATACCATTTTTTAGCGCTCAATTTTTGATTCAAGGATTCCCATGCTTTGGCATCGTAGGGAAGCTCGAAATTATTCAAGGCTTCTTTAAAGTTATTTTCTAAACCATCTTTCATTTGTCGATGTTTACAAATTTTTCATTTAAAATACGTTGGAGGTTCATTTTCGCTTTCGACAAATTGGATTTTGAGGTTCCTTCGCTGATGCCTAAAAGTTCAGCAATCTCTTTGTGTGTGCAGTCCTCCAAAACAAACAAGTTAAATACAGTTCGGTAAGCTGGAGAAAGTTTCGCAATTGCATCCATAGCTATTTCAGCTTTTAAATCAATTACATCTAGTTCCTCGCGCTCCACTAACTCATCTCTTGCCGCCTGTTTAAAGTCGGTGTCCTGGTCACTCAAAAATGGATTCCGTTTGGCTTTTCGAAGGGCATCAATCGCTGTATTTGCTACGATGCGACGGACCCATCCTTCTAATGAACCTTTGAAATCAAAAACCTCCAATTTGTCAAAGACCTTTAAAAATGCCTCTTGTAGAACCTCTTGTGCGGTGTCGCGATCCGTCATGTACCGTAAACATACCACCATCATTTTTCCATAAAATTGCTTAAATAATGCCTCCTGCGAACGTCGTTCGCCACGGATACATCCCTCCACAATTTCTCTTAAATGACCCTGGTTCTCCAATTTTCAACAATTTTAAAACGACACTAAGGTACGTCGGTTGCCTTTTGAAATAAATAAAAACGAAATATACGTCCAAAAAAACAAAATTTTCCTCAAATTCACTAAATTCGTGTCGCTATTAAGCAAGTACGAACTAATACATAGATCAAATGAAAGTAACCGTAGTAGGTGCAGGTAATGTAGGTGCAACCTGTGCAGATGTGTTGGCACAAAGAGAAATCGCTAACGAAATTGTTTTACTCGATATTAAAGAGGGATTTGCCGAAGGTAAAGCGCTTGATATTTGGCAAACATCTCCTATTAATTTGTACGATTCACGTACGATTGGATCAACAAATGATTACGCAAAAACAGCGGATTCTGATGTAGTTGTGATTACTTCAGGTTTACCAAGAAAACCAGGAATGTCTCGTGACGACCTTATCGCTACCAATGCTGGTATTGTTAAGACCGTGACAGAGAACATCGTGAAGTATTCACCAAATGCCATCATTGTTGTTGTTTCTAATCCATTAGATGTGATGACATACTGTGCATATTTGAATGCAAACACGGATCCAAGCAAAGTATTCGGAATGGCAGGTGTACTGGATACAGCTCGCTACCGCGCATTTTTGGCAACGGAGTTAAATGTTTCACCGAAAGATATTCAGGCAGTATTGATGGGTGGACATGGTGACACAATGGTGCCACTTCCTCGTTACACGACGGTAGGTGGTATTCCAGTAACAGAATTAATCGAAGAGTCTAAATTGAACGAAATCATCGAACGCACGAAATTTGGTGGTGGTGAAATCGTGAAATTGTTAGGGACTTCAGCTTGGTACGCACCAGGAGCTGCTGCTGCTCAAATGGTAGAAGCAATTGTACGTGATCAAAAACGTATCTTCCCAGTGTGTGCTTGGTTACAAGGAGAGTATGGAATGAACGATATCTACCTTGGTGTACCAGTAGTACTTGGTAAAAACGGTATCGAGAAAATCATCGAATTGCAATTGAACGACGCAGAACGCGCGCTTTTAGTAGAGTCAGCGGAAGCAGTTAAAAGTGTGATGGAAGTTTTGGATAACATGATTGCTAACGCATAACTCCAATTCAACGAAATAAAAAATGCGGGTCAATCTTGATCCGCATTTTTTTTGTTCTAAGAATTTTAGTTCATCTCGATGGCGCCAATATCCGGTGGATTGTTTCGGGGATTACCGAGAATATCTGTTACTACGCTTGTGTTTACACCAGTTCCTTGTAGATCCGAATTCGCGCCAAAAGTAAAATCAAATTCTGTTGGATTCGTGAACAGGGCGTTCCCGTTCCAGATCACACTCGCATCGTAAAAGGAGTCCGTGTACGTTTCTTCAGAGCGTAATAGCGTGTTTCTAAAGTCAAAATTTAAATCCACTCCGGACATCTGAATCGTATCCATGGCGAATTCTGTTGCCAAGTTTCCGGTAACGACACAGTTATACAATTTCCCTTCGTTGATGGAGGAAACATTCGTTTGTCCAGCAGTGTAGTCCGTGTAATAATTACTGATTCCCACCGCTGGATTCGTTGAACTGCCGTATCCTAATAAATCACAATGATTGAAATTGAAGTCGCCACCTTGAAGGACAAACAAGGCATGTGTTCCGTTTTTCGCAACGATGCAATTCTCTGCTTTTACTTTCGCTCCAGCAAAGATAAACACTCCATAGCGCGCTTGATTTTTGATGATCGTATTGGTCATCGTGAGTGTATAACCAGAATTCGTTGGGTCTTCGTCGTATAAGTGAACACCAGAAGTCCCGTTTTTTATGATAGCATAATCGATGGTACACGGACGCGCTTGTTGAAAGTAGATGCCGTAAAATTGTCCACTGACATTCTGGTAATCTTGCTCCAAACGATCTCCTTGAATGACCACTTCATTTCCGAGTGTTCCTTGAATGTTTAAGGTCGACTTGTACACATACAAAATGGCGTTTTTGTGCATGTAAATGTTTGTTCCCGCTTGGATGGTTAATGTTTTTGCGGAGTCAATGGCGGCGTAACCATAAATAACGTGTGGTTTGTCGTTTGGCCAAATCCCTTCGTTTAAATCCTTGTAATGAAAATAAGCGTCTTGTCCCCACGCAGCAAGTTTCACGTATTGGTTTTTTTCGTTGGACTTAAACCGTATGGAATCCTCAATGATCAAGGGTAAATTCGTTCCATTTGGATCCAAGGTAACTTCGACAAATACAAACAAACTATCTCCAGCTTCAATGTAGAGGTCCTTGATTTGTGTTCCTTGTAGTCCATCGACATTCATGGAAAATTTGGAATTCGTTCCTCCCATTAATTCGATTTCGTCGATTCGAATGGTTTTGGAGTCCTTGTTGTAAATTTTAAACTGCTGTGTCGTTGATCCAATTGTTGTGAAAACGGTATCAAATACAACGGTATCCTTAGAGAAGCTCAGATTATTTTTAGAGAGGATGACATGCTTTCCGCAAGAGCTTGTGCTCAAGGTGAAAAGAACTAGTAAGCAACCGAAAATGGTAGAAAAGAATAATCTCATGTGCATATAACGAACAAATCTACGGATTATTGAGACTTTTTTTGAACCTTTGAAGAAGTTGGTTGTAAATAGCTAAAAATCATCCTGATGAAACAAACTATTTTTTTTAGTTTACTCTGTCTTTTTTCCTTTATTTCCTTCGGTCAACCGCCGAATGGAATCCAGTATACACCACAAAGTAACAACCAAATGGGTGTCATGGAAAATGGAACAAACATGTCCAAAGGAAAATTAGAGCTCAATTCAAATGTGGAGTCCAATTCACTGTTGAAACAAGATTCCAGTTATTTTAAAATGAACGAAAAATTTGAAGAACGGGAAGATTCAAAGGATCAAGACGACACGAAAGAAATTCGTGAGAACGACAAAACTTTACATGTCTTTTCCGCTTTTTCCATGGTTCTTCAAAATTCAAAATTCAATAAATTTCAACGCACACCATTAGCAGCTGAACAATCCGAAATGGATGCTAAAGTAAAGCAACTCGAACTGATTTCCCCCAATTCTTGGGAATATCAATTGGCGTATTATGCTGCTGGAAATTACAATTTAGATCGATCACCGGCACTTGAAAAAGCGTATCAGATGAATCCGGAAAATCTCGAGGTTCAAAAACAATATGTCTCATTCAAATACATGAATGGTGATACGGTCAGTGCTCAAAACGCGCTTTCTTTGATGTCCGTCAATGATTTGATTTCTTTGGAGGTGGAGCGTTACACGAGTGATGTTCTAACTTCTTGCACGATGAACTCCACCCTGATTACCCATGGATTCGAAGATACGTATGGTGTTCTATTCAATCAATTTAGTCACCAGTTAAGATCTGATGTCAAGGTCATTTCCTTGGATTTTTTGCAGAGTCCGCAATACCGCAAAGTACTAGAGGAAAAAGGGTATATTCTACCTAAGTCGACAAAAATAGACGTTGGATACTTGAGTCAATTTTGTTATTTGAATACAGAAAAAGAACTTTTTCTTTCGGTGACGATACCAAGGTCTTACTTGGATCCTTTGTCCAAAAAACTATTTCCAGTCGGACTCACCTTTCAGTATGTAGATGCTCCGTCTGAAGACTTGCCTGTGCGACAAGAAAATCTGTGGTTTTATCAGCTCAATAAATACGGATTGAACGAGGGGGAAGAGCGTAGTAAATTCGCCATGAACTATATGCCATTGCTCATGTACTTGGAAGCAAAATACATTCAAGAAGGAAATGAAGTTTTGTTGCTTCAGATTCGGGAAAGCATGGATTACATTTTAGGTAAGAAAGTCATCAAAAAGTCTGGTAATTAGATGAAATTGTTTCGTAAAGCGATATCAGATTGGAGCGATGAGTCCTTAATGCATGCATTGGGACAAGGGGACCAATCTGCCTTTACGGAATTGTATGATCGTTATGCCGGAAAGTTAAAAGGGTATTTCCGAAACATGCTTTGGCGCGATGACGAAAAAGCAGAGGATTTTGTCCACGATTTGTTTGCGAAAATCATTCAACATCCGGAATCGTTTGATACTTCTCGTTCTTTTAAAACATGGCTTTTCTCGGTGGCAAGTAATATGTGTAAAAATGAGTACAAACGAATGGAAGTAAGAAAAAACACAGTTCATGGTGTGGATGCGTCTTTTGCTGCGTCCAACGAAAATGTTTTGAATCAAGTTCAGGATGCGCAGTTCTTGGCTGAATTCGAAGAGAAATTACAAGAATTAGATGACAAACATCGCTCGGTCTTTACCTTGCGACACCTCGATGGACTTGCATTAAAAGAAATTGCTGAGATTTTAGACATCAATGAAGGAACAGTCAAGTCGCGCTTGTTTTATGCGACTAAATTTTTAGCGAATAAACTGAGTGTTTATCAATTAGCACAATAAAGATGGAAGAACAATTAAAAAACATATTGAAGAAACATGAGACGTTTGCTGAGTTAAATGACTTTGAAAGAACCCAATTAGCGGAATGGTGCGCCGATGAACAGGAATTTCAGTCCTTGAAAAAGCTTTTTCAGCACGTAGATGTTTGGTCGGACCAACCCACAGATGACTCCAACACGAAACTACGTTTGGACCAGCTCTTTGCCATCCAATATGCGGGCAAACAATCCACTTCGAATGGAAGAGAAATTCAGTTCAACAAAAATCGTTTTAGTCGCATCGCATCGTGGGCTTCCATTCCTGCAGTCGCTGCGGCATTGGTTTTGACTTGGTATAACTATCAACCTGAGCAAGAAACGACCTTGGCGAAAAATCAACCAAAAATTAAGTCAGAAGTAAAGCAAGAGAAACAAGAAACGGTAAAAGTCACGAGTGATGACGCGACTAAAGTCTTTCAGGAAAACACATTGGCTCCAGTTTCGAGACCTGAAACACGTCAAGAAGTCGAGACCGTTGTTGTCCCTGATCAGGAAATGTCCGAATTGCGCAACGACATCGAAATGACCGCCCCAACCATTTCGTGGTCCTCCAGTCTGGCAAATGGTTCAAGCGCTACATTATCAGCAACGAATACGGGTGCTTTGAGCTATACTTGGTCAGCGAACGATCTGAGTGAAGTAAAAGTCATGTCCTCAAAAATAGCATCCACAGAGAAAATTAGTTCCCGTAAAAAACAAGCGGATGCATTTACTTCGATGAACGTGAAGTCCATGCCCGAAATGTTGGATGTAATTGTCGCTGCATATTAGTAACGAAGGGTAAAATGTTCTTTTTCTTGAAAGGATCTCTTCGCTAAAATTCCGAAGTGAAATACATCGGCACTGAAGTGAAATCCCGTTTTTTCTTTTAATTGCTTCCATTCTGAACACGCAAGGTCATTTGCCCTGATCCCATCGATTAGGATCAAGCTATTTTCATCAAGGAACGGAAGGAGCTCGTTAACTTTCTTTAAAATACCCTCGTTTCTTTTGTACATGGTTAGCAAAATGATGGAAGCATGTTTTTCTTTTTCTAATTGATCAAAAAAGGATAAGTTCTGGACTTGCGATGGAACATTCAGTTCTTTCGCTAAACGTTCGATGTCTGTTTGAAGTTCACTATCAACAAGTAGTGTGCTATGCTTCAGGTGTTTCGAAAGTTGCATCGAACAGCGCAATGTATTCTCATGAACATTGATCTTGGAACTGATTCCATTGATTTTCGTTCTAGAAACAGGAATTTTAAAACACTTATCCATCAAATCGTAGACGAATGGCGAATGAATCCCATGTCTTCCTTTGGCTTTCCAAGTATATTTTATAATTTCGATGAATCGATTCACGGTGCAAAATAACTATTTTCATTAGACATGGGACTAACGGGTACGGAAGAAATAAATGTGTTAAAGCAAAAAAAAGACATCCTAAACGGAGCTCCAACCATGGATATTGTTCGTCCGTGTAGACTTGGTGACGGGATCGTTCGGTTGAGTCCGGAAGAGGAACAGGAGTTAACGCAACGTTTTGATCAATTGAAAAAGGATCTCTCTTTTTTTATCCCTGCTTCAGGTTCAGGTTCACGCATGTTTCAATTCTTATATGATTATTTGAACGAAACAACGGAAACAAATCAAGCTCAAACGGAACAGTTTATTCGCCGCATTTCGTCCTTTGCTTTCTACAAGCGCTTTCCGGCGGATGTAAAAGAAAAAGTAGAGAATTTTACTTGGAGCATAGAAGACTTGATCGCTTATGTTTTAGGTGAGGGAGGCTTGAATTTTGGATTATTTCCCAAAGGACTCATTCCCTTTCATTCTGTAGGTCCATTTATATTGAATCCATTTCAAGAGCAATTAATTCAAGGAAGTCAGTTACTACAGGGTTCAATCGATTTTCATTTTACCATACAATCAACTTTCGAAGCGCACTTTCAATCAGCTATTCATAGTTTGAGTGAAATGACCGGAGATGTCTATCCTGTAAGTTATTCGGAACAAGACCCGGAAACAAATTCCTACGCCTTTCATGCGGATGGAACACTTGCGCTGAATGAGGATGGGGAACCGATTCGTCGTCCAGCGGGACACGGAACCTTGTTGACTTGTCAAGAACATTGATAATTTGCAACATTTTAGTCAATCGGAAGCGAGTACTTCACAGTGGAAAATACTTGTTGGCTTGTTAGATCAGTTGAAAGCATCGTTTTCCAGATTAGAAGCGCAGCCGTCACTTGTTGATTTTGAAAAATTAAATGAACGATTTCACTTTTTACCAATGCATGACTTAAAAAGCGAAGCAGATTTGCTCCGTTTTATACGTCGTCCGTTTCGTGTTTGCGGCATGGTTCGAAACGAGGGTCAACCAGGAGGTGGTCCCTTCTTTGTTCAGAAAAACGGGGAGACGCGTAAACAAATTGTAGAAAAAGCACAATTGGCAAATACCGATAAAGTGAACGCACTACTGATGCAGAGCACCCATTTTAACCCAGTGATTATGGCATTGGACTTCAAAGATTTCAAAGGTGAAGCGTATGATTTGTCCATGTTTAGGGAAGAGGACGCCTATTTTATTGTGGAGAAAAGTCAAATGGGTAAGTCCATTCGATTCATCGAACAACCTGGACTATGGAACGGTGGGATGGCAAAATGGAATACGATTTTCGTCGAAATTCCAAACGAAGTTTTTACGCCAGTGAAAACAGTTTTGGATTTACTCCAAAACACGCACCAATCCATTTAAAATTTCTAACAAATTAGGGGTGTCAACGGTTTAATTTGGCTATTTTTGTAAGAAAAACAAAGATGATTCCTGTTACGGTTTATGCTGAAATGACTCCAAATCCGACAACGATGAAATACGTTGCGAATAAATACCTATTAGCAACGGGAGATGCTGTTGAATTTAGTTCAAAATCAGATTCTAAAGGATATTCTCCTTTGGCAGAGGCGCTGTTTGACTTTCCTTTTGTTCAAAAGGTTTTTATTGCTGCTAATTTTATTACGATCACAAAAACAGACAATGTTCCTTGGGATTTCATAAATATGGAATTACGAGAATTCATTAGAGAATGGATGTCCTTTGGAAAAGAAATATTGATTCAAATGCCGACTCAATTGGCACAAATGGATGATGCTGCTAGTTCTGACAAACCATTAAAGTCATTCAATCCAAGTGATTTCGATGACCCAATCCGTGCCTTACTAGACGAATATGTTCGTCCGGCAGTTGAAAATGACGGTGGAGCAATTGACTTTGTTGGATTCGAAGATGGAATTGTCACGGTCTCAATGAAAGGTTCCTGTGCAGGATGTCCGTCATCGACCGCAACACTGAAAGGTGGAATCGAAAACTTATTAAAACAACATTTACCTGAAGTGAAAGAAGTTGTTGCGTTAAATGGATAATTTCTTCTAGACAAGCACTTATTATTGTCCAATTGAATAATTATTCCTAAATTTAAATGAACAAGTCAAAAAACTTGTTTTATCCCATAGACATTATCCAACATGGAGTCCGAAATACATATTGAAAATCAAATTGACCTGAACAGCGCATTGCGCCATCATTTTGGTTTCGATCAATTTAAAGGAGAGCAAGAAGCGATTATTCGCAATGTGCTAAATGGCAAAAACACCTTTGTCATCATGCCCACTGGCGGGGGGAAATCCATGTGTTACCAGTTGCCATCACTTCTCATGAATGGCACAGCCATCATTGTTTCTCCATTAATTGCCTTGATGAAAAATCAAGTAGATTCCATACGAGGATTTAGTGAAAACGAAAATGTTGCACATTTCTTGAATTCTTCTTTATCAAAAGGAGAAATTCAGCAGGTCCGAAAAGATATCCAATCTGGAAATACCAAAATGCTATTTGTCGCACCGGAATCCCTCACAAAAAAAGAAAACATCGATTTCTTAACTACTGTGGAGATTTCGTTTTTCGCTATTGATGAGGCGCATTGTATTTCAGAATGGGGACATGACTTTCGTCCGGAATACCGCAGACTTCGTGAAATCTTCCAAAAAATATCGAATGTTCCTGTCATTGCCTTAACAGCGACAGCCACACCTAAGGTACAATATGACATTCAAAAGAATTTAAATATGTTGGACGCGGACGTGTTTAAGTCTTCGTTTAACCGAGATAACCTGTACTATGAAATTCGTCCAAAACGCGATGTAGAAAAGGAAATCATTCGATACATTAAAAACCACCAAGGTGAAAGTGGGATTATCTACTGCTTGAGCCGTAAGAAAGTGGAAGAGATTGCGGAATTACTTCAGGTGAATGGCATCAATGCTTTGCCTTATCATGCAGGACTTGACGCAGGATCACGTGCACGGCATCAAGATATGTTCTTGATGGAAGATGTCGAGGTGATTGTGGCAACCATTGCTTTTGGAATGGGAATCGATAAGCCTGATGTACGTTATGTTATTCATCATGACATTCCGAAGTCACTCGAAAGTTATTACCAAGAAACAGGAAGAGCAGGAAGAGACGGTGGGATCGGCGAGTGTGTGGCGTTTTACAGTTACAAGGACATTGAAAAGCTCGAGAAGTTTTTGCAAGGAAAGGCGATTACAGAGCAAGAGATTGGACGACAATTATTACACGAAATTGTTTCTTATGCGGAAACATCCGTTTGTCGTCGCAAGTTTATTTTACACTATTTCGGAGAGGCCTTCGATGAAAAAAGATGCAATGAGCAGTGTGATAACTGCCGTAATCCAAGAGAGCGCACGGAAGGAATGCATTATGTTGAGATGTTGCTGAATGCCATTGTTTTGATGGATGAAACGCAGAAAGCAAAGCATTATTGTGCGTATTTGTCTGGACACGTAACTGCGGATATTAAGGCATACAAGCAGGACCAATTTCCAACATTTGGAATTGGTAAAGAGAAAGATGAACATTTTTGGAATGCAGTGATTCGTCAAACGGGTGTAGGCGGACTGGTATACAAGGACGTAGAAACTTTTGGTACCTTGAAGTTGACAGATGCAGGAAAAGAGTTCCTTAAAAAACCTGTTTCTTTTATGCTCATCAAACAACATGATTTTTCCGGAACGGATGACGATGATTCCATCATTCAAATCGGAGGAAAAGGTGGCGCTTTTGATGAGGAATTATACGACCTGCTGATTGATTTACGCAAAACCTTATCGAAACAATTGAGCGTTCCACCATTTGTGATTTTCCAAGAACCTTCTTTACGTGACATGTGTCTACAGTATCCGATAACCATGGATGAGTTGACAAATATCCAAGGTGTTGGAACCGGAAAAGCACAGCGCTATGGGGAGCCATTTGTGGATCTAATTGCGAATTATGTTGAGAGCAACGACATTGAACGTCCACAAGATATGGTGGTGAAAACGCTCGTTAATAAATCCGTTTTAAAAGTTCAATTGATTCAAAACATCGACCGTAAGTTACCATTGGAGGACATTGCCAAGGCTCAAGGTAAATCCTTTGAGGACATTTTGGATGAAATGGAGTCCATTGTGAATTCTGGAACCAAGGTGAACATCAATTACTACATCAATACCATTTTGGACAACGAAAATCAAGAGGAAATCTTTGAGTATTTTTCCGAGGCTGAGACGGATGATTTAGTGGAAGCTTACCACGAGTTTGATGGACTATACACGGAAGAGGAGCTGCGTTTAATGCGCATCAAATTTATGAGTGAAGTCGCGAACTAAGTTCTGGTAAAAAAAACTACATTTATTTCGTTTCCTTAATCAAGGCTTCAACAGACTTTCTAGAGACCGCATGATACTGATCTTTCGATTGATAGAAAATCGAAATGGCCATTGGACGACTTTCCTTATTTAAAAGAAGTGCTTCATAGATCGGCATTAAATATTTTCTACGTCCAACTTTGCTCAAGAACGCCTTGATTTGCTGTTTGTTGGTAGGGGAATAGCCACAATTAGCACTGAGAATAAACCATTCTGTCAATAATTCACTATTTCCACTGAAAGAAAAACGCAAATACCGATCAATTTCACTCATTTTACTTAGCGGCAGGTTTCTCGGCAGTCGACGGATAAACGTTTGCCACTCTTGAACGATGTGGTCTTGAAATTTGATTTGCTCAACGTTTTTTATTTTTTTTCTACGTTTACCTATTTTTTTCCATTTGTAAGTGACTTTAGGAGCAAAGCTTACTTTGTTGTGGGTAAAATCATCTGCTAATTTCTCCATCTGGACTAAACGTGTCGAATGCAACTGTAAACAATTTTCAGGAAGACCCTCGGAATATATCCATGATTGATAATCGAAGTTCTCGGATCCTTTGGAAAGAAGGTTATTTTTTAAGAACTGAACAAATTGCTTCGTATCAACAGTCTTAAATTGAAACGTTTCAAAGTACTTTTTCAAAAAGGCATCGAATTTTGTTCTGCCCACTTGATTCTCTAGGGTTTTCAAGAAAAAAGCCCCTTTCACGTAGGCAATATCCGTCATACCATCATCCGGATTACGTCCCTCAAGAGCTAAGTGTAACTTACTGTCTTCGGGGTTTTTCGATTTCTTAATTCGTGTCAATTCATCCTTCAATTCATCGAATTCGATTAAGGCGAGGATGTCTGCAACCTCTTTGCCATAAATGGACTCCATAATGCGTTGTTCGAAATAAACCGTAAATCCTTCGTTGAGCCAAAAGTCGTTCCAAGTTCGGTTAGTGACCAAATTACCTGACCAAGAATGCGCTAATTCATGGGCAATCACGGACACCAAACTTTTGTCTCCTGCAAGTAATGTTGGATTGGCAAAAGTCAACATTGGATTTTCCATTCCACCGAAAGGAAAGGAATAAGGAAGGACGAGAATGTCATATTGTTCCCATTGGTAGGGACCGTAAAGTTTTTCAGCTGCGCTAATCATTTTAGGTATGGCATCGAACTCATAAGCGCAGGCAGAAAGTAATTCTGGTTCGGAATAAACGCCGCTGTTCTCGCTAAATGCATGGTATTCCAAATCACCGACAGCCAAAGCAATTAAGTAAGCAGGAATCGGTTTTTTCATTTCAAAATGATACTTTCCTTCTTTGTTTTTTTGCGTTGGATTTTTCGCACTCATGACGGCTAAAAGGTCACTTGGAACTTTGACATCCGCGCTGTACGTGATACGATTGCTGGGTGAATCTTGCAATGGAATCCAAGTTCTAGTTAGAATGGCCTGTCCTTGCGTGTACAAAAATGGCTTTGTCTTCGAACTGGTAAGGTTTGTATCTAACCAATCCAATGCGTCCGAACGTTCCGTTGTTTGGTAGTAAATATTTACAAATTTCGTATCCTCTTTGATAGGTACCATCAACGCTTGTCCGAGAATGGAGTCTTTGTCCATTTTATCGATAAACATATCCGCTTCTTCCTCTGAACCTTTTTGACCGATCGTTACCTTTTGAATCATGAGTCCATTGATATCGAAAACAGCCGTATCCGCACCATTGTTTTTCATCTCATGACGAGCAACTCCGTAAATCGTTCGGTTTTCGAAATTCACATCCAATTCTAAATGAAGGTGTTTCGTGGAAATTTCAGACAGATTAGCGTAGCTATGAGCATCCGATTTTGTCGATGTGGATGTAAGTAATCCTGTTTTAGTTGAATGCAAAGAATCGCAAGAAATCAACAAAAGGAGAAGTGAGACAATACAAAGTAGCTGCTTCATAGTGGTTATTATTTATAGGAAAGTATACCAAATCTTTCAAAAGAACCTGAAATGGAGTACATTAAAATTTCTTTATTAAATGAATCTAATCTGAATTGTTTGGGTATAACGATTGAATTCAATTCCTTACGACTTTCCATCACCTGTCGATTTATTTCACCTGATGTTAAATCTATTTGCACCAAAGCTACTGCATTATTTTTTTTCGACAAATTAAAGCTGTAATAGTTGTTTTCTGTTCTGTTATAGACACCTAAGTCATCGTAGTTTCTTTGATTATCGTTAAAAATGAAATTCAGAGAGCTATCGGATTGAAAACTACTGTAGGAACTAAATTCACCATAATCGTTGGTGGAAACTTGAGATTTTGGAATGCGTTTTTGCCAGATAAGTTGTCCGTCTGTTGAAATACGAAAGGCAATAATGTCATCGTAATAGTAATAATTCATGGTTGTCGAAAAACTCGATCTGCTGTCGTATGTCGTTCGTTGGTATACATAGTATTGTTCCATCGAACCTACAATCGATCCATCTTCCAAGGTGAAAAAATCCCGCATACGGTAATCGTACAATTGAGGCAGATTAAAGTCTTTGGCGTTTAGGTCATTTGGATTCCCAAGATTGTTCATGGAATTCGTAAAACGATCTTGTTGACGTGTGCTCCACATCTCCTTCACGATTTCCTTTCCAAAGGGGATAAACGCTTCGGAATTGTGTGCATGATCGGTTGGATCTATTTGAATGCTGAAAATTCCTTCGATTCCGTTTTTATTCCCCGATCCGTAAATTCCAGTTAACGCAAAGGCTCCGGAGTCGTTGGAGGACATCACCAAATCATCAATTCGCTTGCCTTTTAAGTCAATGGAAAATTCCTTCAATTCTTGGCCACTTGCTTTGTAGACATGTAATGCTTTGAAATTCTCAAAACTCCGCGTGAACATTCGGTCGTTGGCTTTATTATGTTCAATTAAGCAAATGAAGTAATCTCCTGTATTTGAAATGTGATGTGCATTGATTGTTGTCATATTGCCATCAAATGGAACAGTGTAGTCTCCTTCACGGACAATTTGCAGTGAATCATTCAGGATTTTGTAGCCATAAAAATCGTTATTGATCCCTTTTCCTTCCTTTTCCCAAATAATTCCAATGAACTTTCTATTTTGCGAGGAGATAATCGTAAATGCTGGTTTTGCATCGAATTTGATGTTCTCGTATTC
>JBILRU010000122.1:0-5637 GCA_044372485.1 Crocinitomicaceae bacterium | reverse complement strand
TCAAACACAATCCGCGAAGCTCGTGTAACAATACGTTGAAAGATTCTGGAATTCCTGGTTCAGGAATATTATCACCTTTCACAATTGCTTCATACGCTTTCGCACGACCCATCACGTCATCAGATTTAACCGTTAAGATTTCTTGAAGGATATTAGCCGCACCAAATGCTTCGAGTGCCCAAACCTCCATTTCACCAAAACGCTGACCTCCAAATTGCGCTTTACCACCAAGTGGTTGTTGCGTAATCAATGAGTATGGTCCGATAGAACGAGCGTGCATTTTGTCATCAACCATGTGTGATAATTTCAACATGTAAATTACCCCAACTGTTGCTGGCTGATGGAAACGTTCTCCTGTTCCACCATCGTACAAGTACGTTTTTCCTGATTTAGGAACACCTGCTTTCGCTGTCCACTCATCAATTTCAGAAGGTTTTGCACCATCAAAAATTGGCGTTGCGAACTTCATGCCTAATTTTTCACCTGCCCAACCAAGAACAGTTTCATAAATTTGACCAAGGTTCATACGAGAAGGTACACCAAGTGGATTTAATACGATATCAACAGGAGTTCCGTCTTCAAGGAAAGGCATGTCCTCTTGACGAACGATGTTCGCGACGATTCCTTTATTTCCATGACGTCCCGCCATTTTATCTCCCACTTTCAATTTACGTTTCTTAGCAACATAAACTTTCGCCAATTTCACGATTCCAGCTGGAAGTTCATCTCCAACAGAAATATGGAATTTACGTCGTTTGTAATTACCAAGTAAATCGTTTGCTTTGATGTTAAAGTTGTGAATAACACGGCTAATCAATTGGTTGATTTTCGCATCTGAACTCCAATTTAATGGATTCACAATGGAATAATCCAAAGCCATTAACGCTTTATTCGTGAATTTCGTCCCTTTCTTGATCAACTCTTCTTTGAAGTTATTGAATACTCCTGAAGACTTGTGCTCACCTAAAATGACCATCAATTTCTCCGCAAGTTTTTCCTTCAAATCAGCAAAATCTTTTTGGTATTCTGCGTCGATTGTTTCTAAGATTGGTTTATCCTGAGATTTTGATTTACGATCTTTAATTGCTCTTGAGAACAATTTTTTCTCGATAACGACTCCACGTAAAGACGGACCAGCTTTCAACGAAGCATCCTTCACATCTCCTGCTTTATCACCAAAGATTGCACGTAATAACTTCTCTTCTGGAGATGGATCAGTTTCACCTTTTGGAGTGATTTTACCAATCAAGATATCCCCTTCACGGATTTCAGCTCCGATGCGGATCAATCCGTTCTCATCTAAATCTTTCGTTGCTTCTTCACTAACGTTAGGGATATCAGAAGTTAACTCTTCCATTCCTCGTTTTGTGTCACGTACTTCCAATGAATACTCATCGATATGAACACTTGTAAAGATATCATCGCGAACAACTTTTTCAGAAATCACAATCGCATCCTCAAAGTTATACCCTTTCCATGGCATGAATGCCACTTTCAAGTTTTGACCTAAAGCCAACTCTCCTGCTTGCGTTGCGTATCCTTCACAAAGTACTTGTCCTCTTTCCACACGATCACCTTTTTGAACAATCGGTTTCAAGTTGATACATGTACTTTGATTCGTTTTCATGAATTTTGTTAATCCATAACGAGTGACCTCGCTATCAAAACTCACCATTTTATCTTCTTCGTTCCAATCGTAACGAATGACGATTTCGTTCGCATCCACATACTCTACTGTTCCCGTTCCTTCAGCGTTGATCAATACACGTGAATCACGTGCTACCAAACGCTCAATTCCTGTTCCAACAATTGGCGAATTTGGACGCAATAATGGAACTGCTTGACGTTGCATGTTTGATCCCATCAATGCACGGTTGGCATCATCATGCTCCAAGAAAGGAATGGATGAAGCGGCAATCGATGCAATTTGATTGGCACCAACGTCCATCAAATTCAAATCTTTCGGTGCTACCACTGGGAAGTCACCTTCGAAACGTGCTTTTACTACTTCAGATAAGAAGTTTCCTTTATCATCCATCACAGCATTTGCCTGTGCGATCATTTTTGAATCTTCTTCTTCTGCTGCTAAATAAACAGGTTCTTCGTTTAAAACAACTTTACCATTCTCAACACGACGGTAAGGAGTTTCGATAAAACCTAATTTGTTTACTTTGGCGAATACACACAAAGAAGAAATCAAACCAATGTTTGGTCCTTCCGGTGTTTCAATCGTACAGAGACGACCGTAGTGTGTATAGTGAACGTCACGTACCTCGAATCCTGCTCTTTCACGAGAAAGTCCGCCTGGTCCGAGAGCCGACAAGCGGCGTTTATGTGTTACCTCAGAAAGCGGATTGGTTTGATCCATGAACTGAGAAAGTTGATTCGTTCCAAAGAATGAGTTAATCACGGACGAAAGTGTTTTCGCATTGATCAAGTCAATTGGAGTAAATACCTCATTATCACGAACGTTCATACGCTCACGAATTGTTCTTGCCATTCTTGCAAGTCCAACACCGAATTGCGCATACAATTGTTCACCAACTGTACGAACACGACGATTTGATAAGTGGTCAATATCATCGATATCTGCTTTCGAGTTAATCAACTCGATCAAATATTTAATGATGTTAATGATATCTGTTTTCGTAAGAACACGAGACTCTTCAGAATCATCTAATCCTAACTTCTTGTTCAAACGGAAACGTCCAACTTCACCTAAATCATAACGTGCATCAGAGAAGAATAATTTCTCAAATACTCCTTTTGCCGTTTCATAGTCGGGCGGATCTGCGTTACGTAATTGACGGTAAATGTGTTCAACCGCTTCTTTTTCAGAATTGGAAGTATCTTTTTGTAAGGTATTGTAGATGATTGTATAATCCGTAGAATTACCATCCTCTTTGTGTAAAATCAATGATTTCGCACCAGAGTCCATGATAGAGTCTAAATGCTCTTCACCGATAACAAGTTCACGATCAAGGATAACCTCGTTACGTTCGATTGATACAACTTCTCCTGTATCCTCATCAACGAAATCTTCAATCCATGTTTTTAACACTCTTGCAGCTAAACGACGTCCTACTAATTTTTTCAAATTAGCTTTATTCACTTTGACTTCATCAGCCAATCCGAAAATCTCTAGGATATCACGATCTGTTTCGTATCCAATTGCGCGGAACAACGTTGTAACAGGCAATTTTTTCTTACGATCGATGTATGCATACATGATGTTATTGATGTCCGTCGCGAATTCAATCCAAGAACCTTTGAATGGAATAATACGAGCAGAGTACAATTTTGTACCATTTGCGTGACGGCTTTGACCGAAGAACACACCTGGTGATCGGTGTAATTGGGAAACGATAACGCGTTCAGCACCATTTACAACGAAAGACCCTTTGGGAGTCATATAAGGAATTGTACCTAAATAAACATCCTGTACGATGGTTTCAAAATCCTCGTGTTCAGGGTCGGTACAATATAATTTCAATTTAGCCTTTAAGGGAACACTGTACGTTAATCCGCGTTCGATACATTCTTCGATAGAATATCTCGGTGGATCAACAAAGTAGTCTAAAAACTCCAATACAAATTGGTTTCTTGTATCGGTAATAGGGAAGTTTTCTGCGAAAACTTTAAATAACCCTTCACTATCACGATTCTCTGGAGTTGTTTCCAACTGAAAGAATTCCTGGAAGGATTTTAATTGAATCTCCAAGAAATCTGGATATTCAAATTGATTTTTGCTTGAAGCAAAATTAATTCGGGTTGAATTATTTGATGTTGCCAAGGCTTTTGTTTTTTTAGTTATTCGATTATTCTGTCAAAATCAACATGCGAAAAAACAGGAGAAGGCATCCGCTATTATAGCGGTGCCTTTCCTGTAATATTGTGGGATTAATTACTTAATCTCAACTTCAGCTCCAGCTTCTTCTAAAGATTTTTTAAGCCCTTCAGCTTCGTCTTTAGACACTGCTTCTTTCAATGTTGTTGGAGCACCGTCTACTAAGTCTTTAGACTCTTTCAAACCGTTTCCTGTTAACTCTTTAACAAGTTTAACTACAGCTAGTTTGTTTGGTCCACCAGCTTTCAAGATTACGTCGAATTCAGTTTTCTCAGCAGCAGCTTCACCTGCATCTGCAGCACCACCGGCCATCATTACTGGAGCAGCCGCAGCTGGTTCGATTCCGTACTCATCTTTTAAAATTGTTGCTAACTCGCTTACTTCTTTTACTGTAAGGTTAACTAACGTTTCTGCAATTTGCTTTAAATCAGCCATTTTATTTTAATTTAAAAAAGGTTATTATTAATTAATTTATGCTCTTTGTTCGAGCGTTTTAAGGATTCCAGCGATTGTATTACCAGAACCTCTAAGAGCAGACAATACATTTTGAGCAGGACTTTGCAACATTCCAATGATTTGACCAACCAATTCTTCTTTACTTTTAAGTGATTCAAGAACTTTTAATTGATCATCTCCAATGAAAATTGCTTCATCGATGTATGCGCCTTTCAAAAGTGGTTTTGGTGATTTCTTACGGAAATCAGCAATCAATTTTGCAGGAGCATTCGCCACTTCGCTGAACATTATAGAAGTTGAGCCCTTCAAAACATCTCTCAATGCTCCAAAATCTTTTCCTTCTACTTGGTCCATCGCTTTTTGAAGCAATGCATTTTTCACCACACGCAACGAAATGTTTGTTTGAAAACATCTTCTACGTAAAGCGTTAATTGTCTCTACTGTTAATTCTGCTGTGTCTGCTAGATACAACACATTGTTAGCAGATAAATCTGCCGCCAAATCGCTAATGTACTTCGCTTTTTCTTCTCTTGTCATTTTCTTAAATATTAAGCAGTAACAGACTTCGCGTCAATTTGTATCCCTGGACTCATCGTTGAGCTCAGGTAGATACTTTTAATATAAGTACCTTTCGCAGCAGACGGTTTTAATTTCACTAGTTGTTGAATCAACTCAAACGCATTTTCGCGAATTTTGTCTCCATCAAAACTAACTTTTCCAACCGATGAGTGAATGATACCGTATTTATCAACTTTAAAGTCGATTTTACCGGCTTTCACTTCAGTTACAGCTTTACCTATTTCCATAGTTACCGTACCTGTTTTCGGATTTGGCATTAAACCACGTGGACCTAAAACGCGTCCAAGTGCACCTACTTTACCCATAACTGAGGGCATTGTAATGATTACGTCGATGTCTGTCCAACCACTTTTGATTTTATCAATGTAGTCATCAAGTCCAACATATTCCGCACCTGCTTCGATTGCTTCTTTTTCCTTGTCTGGAGTACAAAGTACAAGTACTTTGATATCCTTACCAGTTCCATGAGGCAATGCAACAGTTCCACGTACCATTTGATTCGCTTTACGAGGATCAACCCCTAAACGAACACAAACATCTACAGAGGCATCGAATTTGGTTGTAGAAATTCCCTTCACCAAATCACATGCTTCAGATAGAGTGTAGATCTTTGTCAAATCAAATTTGGCCAAGATCTCTTTTCTTTTTTTAGAAACTCTTTTCATAACAATTAATTATTTGGATTGAGGAGCGACTCCACCTTTAACGGTTACCCCCATACTTCTTGCTGTTCCTGCAACCATGCGCATCGCTGC
>JBILRU010000121.1:0-5650 GCA_044372485.1 Crocinitomicaceae bacterium | reverse complement strand
TTTTGGGATTTGTTGTACCAAATAATTCCGCCAACAAGTGCGATAATGGCAACAAGGATTATCCAGGTTTTATGTTTCATCATCCAATCTTTCATGCATCAAGTAATTGACGTAATAATCCATTCGCTAATTTTGGGTCTGCTTTTCCTTGCGACACTTTCATCAATTGTCCCATAAAGAATCCAGTCAATTGTTTTTCTCCACCTCTGTATCGAGCAACTTCGTCTGGATTTAATTCAAACACTTTCAAAATGAATCCTTTCAAGGCATCTTCATCTGAGTTTTGAATTAAATTTAAACGCTCTGCTACTTTCAGTGGAGATTCATCTGTTTCGAACAAGGCCGGAAAGATGTTTTGTGAAGCGACGGAGCTAGAAACTTTTCCTTCTTCCACTAAATGAATTAATTCGGCAATCACCAATGGTTTCAGAGGAAATTTATCCATCTCAATTCCGTATTCATTCAAATAGGATTTGATGTCTCCCATCAACCAATTGGCTGCGGATTTATAGTTTTTTGTATGCGCAAGAATAGATTCGTAGTAAAGAGCAATTCCTTTATTGTCCGTAATGTTGTAGGCGTCGTATTCCGACAAGCCATATTCTTTTGTATAGCGTTGAAATAATGCACGAGGTAATGCTGGCATCTCCTGAGCAACTGTTTCAATTTGTTCTTTGGTGATGGTAATTGGGGGAAGGTCTGGTTCTGGAAAATAACGGTAATCATTCGCTGCTTCTTTGGAACGCATGGAAATCGTAATTCCTTTCAGCGCGTCAAATGCTCTAGTTTCTTGTGAAAGAGATCCCCCTTCTTCCAATACTTCAATTTGACGAATAATTTCAAATTCTATCGCTCGTTGTACATTGCGAATGGAGTTCATATTTTTCACTTCTACCTTGGTTCCAAATTCTGAAACACCTACAAGTCGTACCGAAACGTTCGCATCACAGCGTAAGGAACCTTCCTCCATGTTTCCGTCACAAATATCTAAGTAACGAACGAGTTTACGAACTTCCGTCAAGTAATTGTACGCTTCCATGGAAGAACGCATGTCCGGTTCAGAAACGATTTCGAGTAGGGGAGTCCCTGCACGATTTAAGTCCACCAACGTATCGTAAACGTCCACATCGTGAATGCTTTTTCCGGCATCTTCTTCCATGTGTATGCGGGTCAATCCAATGGATTTCTCTGTGCCGTCATCCGTGCGAATAACGATGGTTCCACCTGTACAAATTGGCGTAGTATCCTGTGTGATTTGGTATCCTTTCGGTAAATCGGGATAGAAATAATTTTTTCGTGCAAAATGCTGAGCTGGTGCGATATGTGCGTCGCAAGCAAGTCCCAATTTAATGGCGAATTCAATGGTTTTCTTGTTCATCACAGGTAAGGTACCTGGATGTCCAAGTGTCACCACGCTAATGTTTGAATTTGGTGCGGAACCATATTCATTCACGTCGTTTGAATACGCTTTGGTTTTGGTCAACATTTGTGCATGGACTTCAAGTCCGATAACAACTTCGTATTTATCGCGAATGGATGCTTCCATAGTGTATTAGATGCGGGAGATTAGTTCTTTCATGATTTGCGTCATTTTCGGCTCTTGTCTACTAGCCACTTCAATCACGTCTTGAACACTCACTTTTTTAATTTTCCCAGGGACACCTAAGTCTGTGATGATGGAAATAGCAAAACAAGGAATACTCATGTGTCGAGCAACAATGACTTCTGGAACGGTAGACATCCCCACGGCATCTGCGCCAATTACTCTAACGTATTTGTATTCTGATGGCGTTTCCAATGTTGGTCCAGTAAGTCCTGCATAACATCCAACTGAAACTTTGATTGACAATTCCTCTGCAATTGTTTTTGCCATTTGAATCATAGATTCATCGTAAGGATCACTCATGTCAGGGAAGCGTGGGCCCAATTCGTCGATGTTTTTTCCGATTAAGGGATTTCCCGGGAATAAATTAATGTGGTCGTTCATGATCATGATTTCACCAACTGCGAAATCTGGATTCACCCCTCCTGAAGCATTGCTCACAAAAAGGCGTTCGATGCCTAATAATTTCATCACGCGAACAGGAAAGGTCACTTGTTGTAAGTTATATCCCTCGTAGTAATGAAAACGTCCCTGCATTGCCACTACATTTTTTCCGCCAAGACGACCAAAAATGAGTTTTCCTGAATGACTTTCCACAGTGGATACCGGGAAATTTGGAATCGTTTCGTAAGGGATTTCGTCCACGATTTCGATTTCTTTCACGAGTCCACCAAGACCAGTTCCTAAAATAATTCCAATCGTTGGTTGAATACTTGTCTTGGCTTGAATAAATGCCGCTGTTTCTTTAATTGCTTGTAACATAATCTTTTATCATCGAATTAAACGCTTCTTCGTTCTCCATTTTCACTGTAATGGGAAGAACATACCAAGGATAGGTTTGTCGATCATGTTCAGAGAGAAGTCCTTGGATTTTCACGAGGTCCTTTTCTGTTGTGATGATAGCCATTTCCTTGCTTGCAAAGGTATCAAATTTTCTGTGAATTTCTTGGATATCTCTTTGTGTAAACGAGTGATGGTCACCAAATTTAAGTTCTTCTACGTCATAACTTTCCATCAAGTGGCTTTTCAAGGATGTGGACGAGGAAATTCCGGTCACCAATAAGACCGATTTCAGTTTCTTGACAGGTGTCCCAATCACTTGAAAATCGGCGTATTCGATTCGTGAGAAAAAGATGGGTATTTCATAGGATTCATAGTGTTTTCGATGAACCATCATCTCTTCTTCCGTTAAATTTGGACATTTCGTCAAAATGATGGAACCTGCACGATGAGCGCCTGCTTTGGATTCTCTGAGGTGTCCGGATGGCAGGTGCCAATCGCTCAGAAACTGATCGTAAAATGGGGTTAGGAGAAGTTGCAATCCTGGTTTTACATATCTGTGCTGAAAAGCATCGTCTAAAATAATGGTAGCCGATGGATTGATTTCCTTCATTTTGACAATCGCTTCTTGTCGTTTTTCGCAAACAAACACATCTGTTTTTGGATTAAACTTTTGAAAGTAGGATAATGGTTCGTCTCCTACTGTTGAAGCATTATCTGTGTTGTTGACATGTCGATAACCCTTGGTTTTACGTCCATATCCTCGACTGAGAATTTGAATCGAATACTCATCCTGTAAAAGGGAAGTCAAGTACATGACCATCGGAGTTTTTCCTGATCCTCCAACGGATAAATTGCCAACCGAAATGGATTTACCTGGGATAATAGATGATTTTAGAATACCGACATCAAAGAGGATATTCCGTGTATAAGTGATGAGCCAATATAAAATCGTAAAGGGAAGTAGTCCGATTTTTCTCATCCTCAAAGATACGCTTTATTGGTTGTTGTAGTCCGAAAAAGCTTGGTCGTCTGCAAAATAATAAATGCGAATTAGAGCGGTATCGTTTAAAAAGTCAATTTTACCGATCTCTACACGGTTGATGGATAAACCTGTTCGTTTCTCCAAATCTGCTTTCATGTCTTCGTATTTTTCAGGCGTAATTAAATCGATGCGTTCGTAGTTAATTGTTTTACGCGTTTCGTGTTTCATCAACCAAAGGTTCTCCAAAATGAAGGTCAATAAAATCACGGATACATTGATGACACCCACTTCAGAAACACTCAATTCATTGGATGCAAGTGCGTTCACGACACTGATTCCGATGATCATGAACAAATATGTCATTTCCTTGATTTCGATGGCATCTGTTCGGTAGCGAATGATTCCGAAAATCGCGAATAATCCAAGTCCCATTCCCGTGTCAATGTCCATTTGCATGAGTCCAAAGCACAAGAAAAAGGTGATTGTGCCTATCAAATAGTACGTAAACAAATAATCTTTTCGCTGGGTTTTTGGGTAATATAAAAAGCGAATCAATATCGTTAAGAAAAGTAAGTTGATTCCTAAACGAACTAATAAAACGTAAAAGTCTTCACTGAACCAAGTTAACGTAGAGGTAGATAGTGCAGCTTTTTTTAAGGGTAAGAGTAAAGAACTAAACAGGGTCATGGTTTATTTTTTTTAAATAAAGTAATTTTTTTTTGAATCGGTTGAATTTTAATTTTTCTTCACCGTAAATTTCTACCGAGCCTAAGCAGTATTTACTCAGTCTATATGGACGAATTTGGTGCTTTTTCATCAATTGATAGAATGCACTATTTCGGTTTAAATCTTCTTGTTTTAATTCGGCAATCACCAATTGTTTGAATGACTTTTTTACACTATCTTTTTCAAAGTGAATATTTAAGTCAAGTGTCAGTCGTTCGTTTTCCGTTTTTGAAACTAAAGTGATACGCTGAAACGAATTCCACATGGTTGGCACCAAATTTTTATTCGCTTGCAGTTCATTTTGCACAAAAGCGAGGTCGCTTTCAGGTAGAATCTCATTGAATTGATCGGTCAAAATTCGTTTTTTGTCCGTTCGACCTTTTATTTTGTGTTTGACTTCTAAAAAGAAAAGATTTGATTCCACATATTTTCGAATGCGAACTTTGAAACGATTTCCTTTTGAATTGTGATGATCCTTAAAAAAGGTGAATCGTTCATCATCAAAATATAGACTTTCATAATGAGGAGTAGTAGTCTCCTCCACCTTCAAAACGCAATAGAAATCAGAAAGAAAAGGTAAGAGTATCTTTAATTCACTGACAGTAAATGCAAATTTAGTATCCACTCGATTCATCAATTTTACTCGGTCCATTTCTTGCAAAGAAATAGGGCTAAATGATTGAAGAAGTTCGTGGATCGTATTCATATATGTTAAGCCAAAGTTAACAAAATTTGTTTTCCTTTTCTAGCTTAGGATGTCGATTATCAGGAATACTTGTTTCTTCATTGAATAGTTTTTCTTGTTTCACTACTTTTGTTCTATGAATAAAAAGATCCTACTATTGGGTTCTGGTGAACTCGGAAAAGAATTTGTTATCGCTTGTCAGCGTTATGGTCAACACGTCATTGCCGTGGATAGTTATGCCGGCGCTCCTGCCATGCAAGTAGCAGATGACTGTGAAGTCATTAATATGTTAGATGGCGCAGAACTAGATCGCATCGTGACCAAGCATCAACCAGACCTCATCGTTCCTGAAATCGAAGCGATTCGAACAGAACGTTTTTACTCATACGAGCAACAAGGAATTCAAGTGGTACCGAGTGCCAAAGCGGCTAATTTCACTATGAACCGTAAAGCGATTCGCGATTTAGCGTCGAAAGATCTCGGAGTACGAACGGCAACGTATCGCTATGCAAGCAGTTTTGAGGAACTTGCTGCAGGTGTGGAAGTGTGCGGAATTCCATGTGTGGTCAAACCACTCATGTCTAGTTCAGGAAAAGGTCAATCGGTGATTAAATCTCAAGAGGATATTCAAAAAGCATGGGACTATGCCATGGAAGGTTCTCGCGGTGATTTAAAAGAAGTCATCGTCGAAGGATTTATTGATTTCGATTATGAAATCACACTTTTAACGGTGACACAAAAAAATGGCGAGACCTTGTTTTGTCCACCAATTGGACACCGTCAAGAACGTGGAGATTACCAAGAAAGCTGGCAGCCAATGCCGATGAATCCAGTACACCTTGCTGAAGCGCAAGAAATGGCGGCAAAAGTA
>JBILRU010000136.1:0-4674 GCA_044372485.1 Crocinitomicaceae bacterium | reverse complement strand
AAAAAACAATATTTGTTAGTGATGTTGGCTTATTCAGATCGTAAGTTTGGTGCCAATGGTTTTTATTCAAACAAATTCCCAGATCAATGGGAAAGTACCCAAAACGCGTTTGCCGGACTGCGTTACAATGTTAATTTCAGGAAAGCAACCTGGGTCAATCGCGTGAGTACACGTACAAATCGCGATGAATTTCGACTTAAACGCAATGATCCTGGATTTTATACCAATCGTCATTATTCTGAAACGTACAGTTTGGAGAGTATATTAAGCGGAAAATTCTTAACGAATTGGCAGTATCATTTGGGTGTAGAACATCGCATAGAAGCGCTGAATAGTTCCAATTTGGGATTACGTAACCGACAGTATTCCAGTGGATTTGGTGATGTGGTATACAATGTTGGAAAGTTGACAGCCACATCGAGCCTTCTCGTATTTCAGTATTCAAATATTCCCTTGAAAGTGTTGCCAAGTATACAATGTGCATTTCAAATCAATGAACAAAATCGTTTGTACGCGAACCTAGCAAAAAGCAACCGAATACCTACGTATACAGAATTGTATTATTCCGATCCTTCAAACATGGGCAACGCAGATTTAAAACCGGAATATGCAAATTCAGCAGAGTTGGGGTGGTTTAAAAATGGAAAATTGTACTTAGAAGGAAATGTGTTTTATCGTCAAACGTATAACATGATCGACTGGGTAAGAGATTCTTCCAATGTGAGCCCAAATCCTAATAAATGGAAACCTGTGAATATTGCTGAAGTTCGATTTTATGGCATGGAGGCAACGCTACGCAAAACCTTCGTTTATTCTGCAGCATTTAAGCCCAATTTCCTCGATTTTTCTTATACATATATTCAAGCAACGCATGTGTTTGATTCAAATGTAGAGTCTCGCTACGCCTACTCGAACCTAAGACATCAATTGATTGCTAAATTTAGTTTTCAATTTTCGAAATTTGGAAGTCTTCAAGTGAATTACCGATTCATTCAGCGTGTTTCAAATCCAGCATACCAATTAGTTGATTTGAAGTTTATTTCTGGAAATTTAAAAGGATTCAACTTGTTTGTTGAAGCAAATAATCTTACAAATACCAATTATGTCGAGGCAGGATTTGTCCAGATGCCTGGAAGATGGTTCAAAGTGGGATTGAATTATGCGTTTACGAAAGTAAATCAGTAACCAACCTTCGTTCGAACACGTTTTAAGACAGCATTTGCAACGGATTGTGCTTTTTGTGCACCGATTTGAAGTGCTGCATCGATTTCAGATGGATTCGCCATTAATTCATCAAAGCGAGCGCGTTGTTTTTCAAATTTGCTCAAGATCAATTCGAATAATGCTTGTTTCGCGTGTCCAAATCCGTAGTTTCCACCACGGTAGTTTTCACGCATCGCTTGTACATCGGTTTCGTTCGCTAGTAATTGATACAAGGCAAACGTATGACAGGTATCTGGATTCTTTGGGTCTTCAAGTGGTGTGCTATCCGAAACGATGGACATAATTTGTTTTCTCAACTGTTTTTCTGGTAAGAAAATATCGATGTAATTCCCTCTGGATTTACTCATCTTTTCTCCATCTGTCCCAGGAATCAACATGGTGTCCTCACGGATTTGCTCTTCCGGTAGAACCAATGTATCGCCATATGCTAAATTGAAACGATTGGCCACGTCACGTGTCATTTCGATGTGTTGCTTTTGATCTTTTCCGACTGGAACAATCTCCGCATCGAACAACAAGATATCTGCAGCCATCAAAATCGGGTAGGAGAAGAGTCCACCATTTACGTCGTCTAAACGGTCTGCTTTGTCCTTGAAACTATGCGCTAAGGTCAAACGGTTGTAGGGAAACATACACAACAAGTACCACATCAACTCAGTGACTTGTGGGACATCGCTTTGACGGTAGAAAACGGTTTTTGAACTATCTAATCCAAATGCTAACCACGTTGCTGCGGTAGCGTAGGTATTTTGACGCAAGGTTTCTCCCTCCTTGATTTGTGTTAAGGAGTGCATGTCCGCAATAAACAGGTAACTTTCGTTTGCAGGATTTGAAGCCAATTCAATTGCGGGAAGAATGGCACCAAGGATGTTTCCCAAGTGAGGTGTTCCTGTACTTTGAATTCCTGTTAAAATGCGCGCCATTTGATGTTTCTTTTTTCAAAATTACTCATTTCTGCCGAATCGAAGGATTCAAAAGTTCCTTGAAAAGCGTATATTTGACTATGCGTAATTTTTTCGGTGTATTTGGATTGATTTGGAAGCTTTACATGGTCATCGTGTTCAGCGTTTTCGCGTTGTTGTTTTATCCTCTTTTTTTAGCACTCCTTTTATTTCCTAACGGGAAGAAGTTTAGTTTCAAACTCTTCATTTTCTGGAGTTGGATTATGCGCTTCTGTTGTTTTTATGGTGTGCGCATTATGGAAAAAGCAACATTACCAGAAGGACCCTACATTATTGTTGCAAACCACACTTCCTATTTAGATATTTTCTTGCTTTATTCCATTCTGCCAAAATCACCCTTCGTTTTTCTCGGTAAAAGTGAAATATTAGGGTATCCGATTTTGGGAACGTATTTCAAGCATATGAATATTCCTGTTTACAGACAAAATAAAAGTAAGGCAGGACAAGCGTATTCCATGGCGTTTAAGGCGGTAGCGGAAGGATGGTCAATTGTGATTTTCCCAGAAGGAACCATTCCGGAAGAAAATTGCCCGAAGATGTTTCCATTCAAAGACGGTGCTTTTAAAATGGCAAAGACTCTGGGGATTCCATTATTACCATTGACATTTACTAATAATTACAAACTTTTTTCTGACCCAACAGATATTCTTGGTCCGGCCCGGCCTGGAATTTCACGTGTCTACATTCATCCATATTTCAGCGTGGAAGAAATGCAAAATATGGAGATCAGTGAAATTCGTCAGGCTTGCTATGATCGAATAAATGCACCAATTTTAAGTGAATTCCCACACTTATTCGAGGAAAATAAATAATTTTGACACATGAAAATCACGGAAGAATTAATTGATCACATTGCACACCTTGCTCGATTGGAGTTTAAAGGAGAGGATAAAGTTTCCATTCAAAAGGACATGGAACGCATGATCGAATTCGTAGATAAGTTGACCGAAATTGACACAGAAAATGTGGAACCACTGATTTTCATGTCAGAAGAAATAAATAGACTTCGTGAAGACGAGCCAAAAGTTACTGTGACGCATGAGGAAGCCTTGAAGAACGCACCGAAAAAGGATTCAGACTATTTCCGTATTCCAAAAGTGTTGGACAAGTAACGAAACGTGAAAGTCTCCGGATTTACGTTTATTCGAAATGCCATCAAGTTGGATTATCCAATTGTGGAGGCCATCCGATCGATTTTACCCCTTTGCGACGAAGTCATTGTTGCTGTCGGAAATTCAGAGGACGATACCTTGGGATTGATTCAATCCATCGATCCAGGGAAAATCAAAATCATTGAAACTGTCTGGGATGACACGCTGCGTGAAAACGGAGCCGTGCTTGCTGATGAGACAAATAAAGCGTTTCAGGCCATTTCAACGGACAGCGACTGGGCGTTTTATATCCAAGGAGATGAGGTCATTCACGAGAAAGATCACGCAGAAATCCGTGCGAAAATGGAATTGTACGTGAATGATTTAGAAGTAGACGGACTTTTGTTTGCCTATCAGCATTTTTATGGATCCTACGATTTTATCGGCGCGTCCAATAACTGGTACAAAAATGAAATCCGAATCATCCGTAATTCTGCAACTATTTACTCGTACCGCGATGCACAAGGATTCCGCAAGGATGACAATCAAAAGTTAAACGTTGCCAAAATCGCTGCGGATGTATATCACTACGGTTGGGTAAAGGATCC
Organism: Crocinitomicaceae bacterium; assembly: GCA_044372485.1. Classification (GTDB taxonomy): domain Bacteria; phylum Bacteroidota; class Bacteroidia; order Flavobacteriales_D; family Crocinitomicaceae; genus UBA952. The sequence continues at coordinate 789 of JBILRU010000136.1, read as the reverse complement.
GAGAGCAATGCAGGCGAAGCAAACTTCCTTTCATAAGCTTTGGCACGATGATGAATGGTTAGAAAAGAACATTGAGGACGTGGAGGTTTTTCCCTACGAAGATCACATCAATGGATTAGCACGATTTAAAGGCACGCATCCACAGATTATGCAAGCACGTATCAATCGATTAAATTGGACCTTCAAAGTTGATCCAAGTAGAAACAAAAAATCCCTCAAAAATAAATTGAAGGATATATTGAAATTTATTGGAATCGATACGAATTACCGCAATTACAATCAGATTCGTTGATTAAGAAATCTTGAATTTACAGTATTTGATTTTGTGTCCGCGAGACGAAAATAATTTCTCGTAGTACGTTTGAATGTGGAAAATCTCTCGTGTATCTTGATCTAAATCATCTGGTAAATTTGCATATAAATCCCAGGTAGATTCTAAACAGTCATACTTGTTCTCTTCGATTTGCTCTAAGGTATATTCAAACAAGATATCGCTGTCCGTTTTCATGTGAACGATTCCCCCCGGTTTTAAAATTTTCTTGTAACGATCAATAAATAGGGGAGAAGATAAGCGTTTTCGTGCTTTATTCGGTTGTGGATCCGAAAAGGTCAACCAAATCTCATCCACTTCGTGTTCCCCAAAGTAATCGAGGATAAAGTCAATGCGCGTGCGCAAAAAGGCCACATTGCTTAAATTCGTTTCCAAGGCATCTTTAGCGCCAATGTAAATGCGATTCCCTTTCAAATCAACGCCGATGAAATTCTTTTCCGGGTATTTTCTACCGAGTC
>JBILRU010000119.1:0-5760 GCA_044372485.1 Crocinitomicaceae bacterium | reverse complement strand
TTTCAGGTACGACACGTGATTCCATACACACACGCTACAAAGCATTTGGTTTTGACTTTCTATTAATCGATACTGCTGGAATTCGCAAGAAAGCAAAAGTCACGGAGGACATCGAGTATTATTCCGTTTTACGCTCGGTGCGTACCATTGAGAACTCGGATGTATGCTTATTCATGATGGATGCCTCAGAAGGACTGCAAAAACAAGATCTGAGTATTTTTTACATGATTGAAAAGAACTCAAAAGGAGTGGTTGTTTTGGTTAACAAATGGGACCTAGTGGAGAAAGACCACAAAACCATGTTAGAATATGAAGCGAATTTGCGCGAGCAATTGGCGCCATTTAATGACGTGCCAATCATTTTCACATCAACCCTGACGAAACAGCGTATTCATAAAGCCTTGGAAACGGCCATGCGCGTGCATGAAAACCGTACCCGTAAAATCGCAACACATGAGTTGAATGAAGTGATGCTCGAAGTCATTGCTCAAACTCCTCCTCCGGCAGTGAAAGGCAAGTACATTAAGATTAAATTTATTCAAATGTTACCGACACATGCGCCTGCATTTGCGGTATTCTGTAATTTACCTCAGTACGTTCCGGATTCATATAAACGTTTCTTTGAAAATCGCTTACGAGAGAAATTTGACTTCGAAGGAGTTCCAGTGAAGATTTTCTTTAGAAAGAAATAATTTCATTTTCTTGTTTGATTTTTAATTCATGTTATAATGGTTAAATGTAGCATTTCAGTTAAATGTTCTACATTTGTCATCATTAACCTATCATGATACCATTAATTAAAAATCACTTACCTGAACTTCAACAGTTATGTAAACTGCATAACGTGGAATCGTTTTATCTTGTTGGATCAGCCGCGAAAGATGAAATGAAGTCAAATAGTGACATCGATTTTCTCGTTCGATTTACCAATCAAATTCAAGTATTAGATTATTTTGATAATTACTTGGATTTTCTCTTGAAATTGAAGGTCTTATTTCAAACGAATGTTGATTTGATTTCAGAGAAGTCATTGAGGAATCCACTACTTATTAAATCATTAAATGATTCAAAAATTACAATTTATGAATCCTAAGGCACTTAAATACATTCTAGATATTGGAAGTGTGATTGATGAAATAGAATTAATTCAAGTTGAAATAAATAATGATTTCAATACTTTCAAAACCAATCTTATGGCTAAAAGAGCTTTGGAACGTGAGTTGGAAATTATCGGAGAGGCGGTTAAAAAATTGATCGAAATCGAACCTTCAATACAATTGGAGCATAGTGAAAAAATAATCGGTTTACGAAACATCATTGCCCACGCATATGATTCTTTGGATGATGAACTCATTTGGGGTGTAGTTCAAAGACATATTCCAAAACTAAAACATGAAATTAAAGCATTGTTTTAAAGAAATCCTTTATAACAAAAAAGGCGCTATCACTAGCGCCTTTTTTGTTATCGTATGTTTGGAAATTATCGAAGCAAGTTCAAATGACCAGTAACAACCTTGCGGTCATCGTTTTCTTTCGGTTCGTACTGCATACGCCAAGAATATACTCCGGCAGGCACTTTCGTTCCTAAGTTTCCATAGGTTCCATCCCAAGCTTGTGATGCATCACGTGTTTCCCAGATCACTTCTCCCCAACGGTTGTAAACGGTTAAACTGAAGGCAAATGGATCAAATCCGGTTGTAAAGATTGCTTGCCAGGTTTGATTGTGTTCATCTTCATCAGGTGTGAACGTATTCGCTAAGTAGTAAATCGGATCGACAATAACGGGTATTGAAATCGTATATTCATCAAGGCATCCAATAGGTGAATAAGCGGAAAGTGTAACTGAAAGATTCTCTGTAACGCCCTCATACAAGTGATTGGGATCAGATTCCGTTGAGGTGTAAGAATCATCGAAGTCCCAAATATAGGTCGTTCCTCCAACACTCGCGTTGTTGAATTGAATCTCTTGACTTGTTTCTGTTAAACTACCAGGCACCGATGAGAAGGATGCTTGCGGATAACTTTCCATGTAAATGTAATCGTTGTACGTGGTTGTCTCTATACAGCCACTGTAGTTATACTCTAGCGTAACATCGTGGTAACCGCTTTGATTAAATTGGTAACTTAATGTACTTCCTGTTCCAATTTGTGTTCCTTCCCAATACCAAGTGTAATTAGCACCTAGGACAGGAGGTGTTGATAGGGTTACAATCATCGGATTACAGCCAATTAAGGTATCCGCTACAAATTCTGGTGGGACCGCTGGTGCGATCGTTATGGTCATGGTGCTTATCGCGCCACACTGACCAGGGTCCGGTGTGAATGTGTGTATAATAATTCCAGGAACTGTGGCGTCAATGGTTGCCGGAGTCCAAACACCCGTTGCTCCATTTGTTGAAATCAATGGAAGTGTTGGATTTGGCTCATCCTGACATGTCAGAGGGATTTGTGTAAATAGTGGAATGATTTGAGCATCTATCGTAATTGGAAAGGTCAAGTTCGTAGCACATTGTCCAGCTCCAGGAGTGAAAATGTAATTTACGGTACCAGGGAGAGTAGTATTGATCGTTGGACTATTCCATGTCCCTGTAATGACTGGTCCACCAAGTAAATTTGAGGTATTCAATGCACTCGTTGGAAGCACTAAATTCGTTTCAAATTGACATATTTGTCCATAAGGTGTGAATTGAGGCGTTGACAATGCATGTGTAATGATATCCATGGTCATCGGAAGCGCACACTGTCCTGCAGTCGGAGTAAATACGTAGGAACTAGTACCAACCGTATTCGTGGAAATAACACTAGGACTCCAAGTTCCTGTATACGGAATCGTATTTGTTGCGGTTGAAGGCAAAGCTGCCGGCACATCGTTTATGCAATAAGGTGCGATTTGATTAAAGGTAGCTTGTTCATTTGGCCATACTTGAATGGCCATAGTAGCAGTGTTCGCACAAACTCCTGTATTCGGAGTAAAAGTATAGGTTTGCGTACCAACCGTTGCAGTAGAAATAGTGGATGGATTCCACGTTCCTTGAACAGCAGGTACGTTTAATGAATTAATAGGCAAAATGGGTTCCGCGCTATTTTGACATAGGATACCAACAGCAGTAAATGTTGGATTTACAGGAACACCGACTACAACATCTGTTGTCAATGTACTAATACAACCGCCTAAATTATACGTAAGGGTATAGGTTCCTCCGTTAATTGCTAAACAATTTGGAATTAATGGGTTTTGTAAGTTGGAACTAAATCCATTTGGACCTGTCCAATCATAACTGATGGCACCATTTGTTGCAATTAATTGGATGTTCTGTCCTTCGCAATATGGGCCAGTATTTGATGCACTTATGGTAATCACGGTACTCACATACGTAATGGTTACTTGGCCATTACCATTATTCACCCCTTGGTTACATGTTCCACCTGCCGGGACAAAGCATGAACCACCACCACCACCACCACCACCTACTGCGCCTTGAAGAAAGCAATCGCTTCCGCCTCCGCCTCCGCCGTAATATCCACCGCCTCCGCCTCCGCCTGGTGCAATATTGTAACAGGGATCAACTGCTCCATTGCCTCCAAGTCCAAGGGTTCCATTATTGCCATTGTTTCCCGAATTCGCATAAGATCCTCCACCAATTCCACCAGCTATTTGAGTACCACCGAAACCACCGACCCCAAAAGGAGAACTGCCTGTTAATCCAACCGTACATCCTGCATTTGCACCTGCATCATTTGTAAATGGACCTGGAACAATATTACCTCCTCCTTTTCCACCACCTCCGCCAGCTACGATTAATCTATTGGAAAGGGCATAAGGTGTCGTTCGTATATCTGATGCACCACCACCACCACAGCTAACACTAGTAGCAATGCTTGGAGTTTGTCCATTTCCACCACCGTTAAATCCTCCGGTAGGACAAGAACCAGATCCGCCGACATTTATCTGTAAAACTTGACAGGGTGTAACCGGGATTGAGGTATGTGAAACAGATGAACCTAAGCCACCTTGTACACCTGCACCTCCTCCTTTCGCACCTTTTAGTGTTACAGAAATTGAATAAACACCGGATGGAACGGTCCAAGTTTGGGCGGCACCTGTATAATTAAAAGTTACAGTTTGCGCTTGTAAGTATCCATTGTTAACGATATAGAGAGAGATAAAGAGAATGACGAGGTAAATATTCTTCATAAAAAACAGATAGTGATTGGTAACAAATTTAATAGTAAAATCGTTCAAAAAACGTCATTCTTGATAAAAGGTTGCTTTGTTTTTCCGAAATCAAAGCTAGTGCATGCGTATAATTGATCCTTGAAAAAGTAAGTTTTGGTCGTTTTGCTTCTTTTTAATCTGCAGTGCCCAGTTGTAAATTCCGTCCTGAACATCTAGACCTAATTGTCCGTAGATTCCATCCCAAGCTTCTGAATAATCAAAACTTTCCCAAACGATTTCTCCCCAACGATTATAGACTTTCAAATGATAGCTGGTGAAATCAAAATCTGGACTAATAATTGGTTTCCATGTTGGATTGTATTCATCTGCATCAGGTGTAAAACAATTGGCTGCAAATACATACGTGCTTTCCTTTATCGGAACAATTAATTCAAATGTATCCGAGCATTCTTCATTCAGAGCTATTAATGTGAAAATTAACTCATTTTCATTGTCGGTTTGAAAATTTGGGTCGGAAAGATTCGAAAAGACTTGATTGTTGATGTACCAACTATATTCATTTGCAAATAGGCTATTGTTTTGAAAATACAAGGTTGCTCCAATTTCAATGCTATCTGGGGGTAAAACACTGAATTGCGCGAGAGGAAGGTCATGAACGGTGATATTCAATGTTTCTATTGTGGCGCATTGTCCTGCGGATGGTGTGAAGGTGTAGGTCGCGGTCGCTTGGTTATTCAAAGCTGGAGTCCAAATTCCTGAGATTCCATTCAACGATGAAGTTGGCAGAGGTGTTAAATTCTCCCCTTGACAAATCGGACTCACCGGATCAAAATTGGGAACAATCGTGGGATTAACCGTGATGCTCAATGTTGCAGTTGTGGCGCATTGTCCTGTGGATGGTGTGAAGGTGTAGGTCGCGGTCGCTTGGTTATTCAAAGCAGGGGACCAAGTTCCATTGATTCCATTCAACGATGAAGTTGGCAGCGCACTCCAATTCTCCCCTTGACAAATCGCATTCACCGCAGCAAATGTTGGCGTGATTAATGGATTGACCGTAATCGTTAGGCTTGCTATCGTCGCGCATTGTCCAGCGGATGGCGTAAAGGTGTAAGTCGTTGTTGCTTGGTTATTCAAAGCTGGACTCCAAGTTCCAGTGATTCCATTCAAAGACGAAGTTGGCAGGGCGCTCAAGTTCTCCCCTTGACAAATCGGAATCACCAGATCAAAGTTGGGAACAATCGTGGGATTGACTGTGATGCTCAATGTTGACGTTGTCGCGCATTGTCCAGTACTAGGTGTGAAGGTATAGGTCGTCGTTACTTGGTTATTCAATGCTGGACTCCAAGTTCCAGTGATTCCATTCAAAGACGAAGTCGGCAGCGCACTCAAATTCTCCCCTTGACAAATCGCATTCACGGGATCAAAAGTGGGAACAATCGTGGGATTGATTGTGATGCTCAATGTTGCCGTTATAGCACATTGTCCAGCGATAGGCGTGAAGGTGTAGTTAGTCGTCGCTTGGTTATTCAAAGCTGGAGACCAGTTTCCAGTGATTCCATTCAAAGACGAAGATGGCAGTGCGC
>JBILRU010000028.1:0-21007 GCA_044372485.1 Crocinitomicaceae bacterium | reverse complement strand
ATGTTTTTGTCTTGTTGGGCAGTTGCTTGTAAAAAACACAAAGCAGTTGCCGAAAAAAGGATCATTCTTTTCATAGGTATTATCTAAATAAAGTGACATTTCCTGAACGCTCATCTGAACGACCGTCGATGGTTCTGAAGTTTAAAATGTAGGTGTAAGTGGCAGGATTCAATGGTTTGCCCTTAAAAGTACCATCCCATCCTTCATGTGGATTCGTAGTTCTAAAAACCATTTGACCGTAGCGGTTGAAAACTCTTAAGTCGATTTCTGCAATGGCTCCACCTTCTTGGAATCCATTAGTTGTATTGTTGGTGAAGTTTTGATCTTTATCAACGTTCGTCAGAACACGGAAGAAATCATTTTCTCCATCTCCATTTGGAGAGAAAGAATTTGGAAGTTCAACTTTCACTTGAGCAGCAAAGTTCACTGTAACCAATACAGTATCAGAAACTGAACATCCATTCAATGTGTATGTGGCAACGTAGTTTGTTGTAAAAAATGGATTCACAGTTAATGAGTCACCTGCAATACATGGGGCGCACCCTAAAATACTGTCAGAAACAACTCCGCTTGGATTCCAATATAAGTTTCCTCCAGCTGGGGTGCCTTCCGCAAATAAATATGCATTTTGATACATGTTAATCGTCGTATCATTGATTTCTACATACGCACCTGCCGTCGTATCAGATAAAGTTACGTTCAATGTTGGAGTTGTATTCACAATTACAAATTGTGATAATGTACTTGTCACACCTAAAGCATTCGTTGCAACAAGTGTAATCGCAAACGGTGTTGAACCACTCGATACAGGAAAACAAATTGGACCTGGATTCTGTCCGATATAAGTAGCAGGGGTTGCTCCTTGAAAAGACCAACCATACGTTAAGTCACCGCCTGTAGAATTGTTGGTTACATAAATGCAATCACCTTCACAAAGGATTAAATCTTGATCTGAAATAGTGAAGTTTGCACTTGGTGCTTGAGCTAAAGCAAGTTGCGTAAAACACAAGGCAGCAAAGAGGAAAATTGATTTCATATAGCTTGAAAAGTTAATTCAATAATACGAAAGTAAGCAAAAAAGTTTCAATTGCATAACGATTTACTGACTTACACCTATCAAAGTCCGTACTTCATTCATTTCAGGCACGTCATGAACCCGAAAAACAAGCGCGTTTTTTGTCAGTAAAAGTGTATGCAATGCACTCGTTCCATTCAAGGATTTTTCAACATCAACTTTCAATACATCGCGAATCATAGATTTTCTTGAAATGCCAACCAATATAGGTTTCTCAAAGATGTGAAGCATTTCGAAAGAACGAAGTAATTCGAAGTTTTCTTCGAGGGATTTCCCGAAGCCAAATCCGGGGTCCAGAATAATATTGTACACTCCTCTTTTTTCTAACTCGGAAATTTTTTGAGAAAAATACCGTAATACATCCATCATAAAATGTTCCGAAACATAAGAAGTTCCCTGGTTTGACTTTTCTCCTCTGTGATAGGTTAGAACATATGGCGCTTGATGTTTGGCAACAGCGTTCCAGATTTCTGAATCAAATTGACCGCCGGAAATATCATTTACAAGATCAGCTCCTTGTGTTAAGGCATAATCAGCCACTTCAGCATAAAAGGTATCAATGGAAAGTAAAATGTCCGGAAATTCTTCTCGTAACAACGAAAATACATTTTGTAACCTGGATAGTTCCTCGCTTGCACTTGGGGTTTCAGCTCCGGGACGCGTACTACTAGCTCCGATATCGATGATGTCAGCTCCTGCCTGAATCATCACGGATACAGTGGAAATCAAGTCGTCGCTCAGTGTCTTTCGGCTTTTTTCGTAAAAGGAATCTGGTGTCATATTCAGAATTCCCATTATCTTTGGATTGCCGAAATCGTGCAGTTGTCCTTTACATTGTATAAAACGACTGATGCGAAAAGAAGTGTTTGATATCATACTGAATACATGGAAAAAACTACACTTGAATACACAAATGTAATGAATGTTTGCCGAGAGATCTTTGAAAAAAAATCACTTGACTATGGACCATCTTGGAGAATTTTACGACCAAGTTCTTTAACGGATCAAATTTTCATCAAAGCACAACGTATTCGTACCATTCAGGAAACAGGTGAAAATAAGGTGGGAGAGTCCTTTGAAGATGCCTTCATGGCAATTGTCAATTACTGCATCATGGCCATTATTCAGGTTAGACACGAAGCAAAAATAAACGATGACATGACTTTTGACCAGGCCATTATCGCTTATCGAGAAGTGGAAAAAGAAGCTTTTGAATTGATGCAGAAAAAGAACCACGATTATGGTGAAGCTTGGAGAGATATGCGCGTTAGTTCCTTAACGGATTTAATTCTGAGCAAAGTTTTACGCATTAAACAAATCGAGGATAATGCAGGATTAACGCTTGTTTCTGAGGGAATTGAAGGGAATTATTTCGACATGTTGAATTACAGTGTTTTTGCCTTAATTCACCTACACTAATTTTGTTAAGAGGCAGTTAATTCCATTTTTTGAATAATATCTTCTCTTATTTTTACTAAAATCTTTGCTATGAAAGAAACGTTAAAAATTAGTTCTTGGTCAATTCGTATTATCGTTGCAGGACTTTTCCTTGTTTCAGGATTAGGGAAAATCTTTCCAGATCCATCGATGTACGGAACCATTTCAACGTTCGAAGTACAACAATTATATCCAATGGGATTTTCTGAATTGTTGGCAAAGTATTTTTCACGTTCCTTAATTGGTGTCGAATTTGCTTTGGGATTTTTACTCCTTTTTCCATTTAACTTAAAAAAATGGGTGATTCCTTCCATTATTTTAATGTTGGCTGTCTTTTGTGTTCATCTGTCCATTGAAGTAGCAACGAAAGGAAATGTTGGGAATTGTGGTTGTTTTGGAAGTTTGCTTCCGATGACCCCCGTTCAAGCAATCATGAAAAATGTATTGTCCATCGGATTACTAGGATTACTCCTTTGGAAACACGATGAAGTTCTACCTAAAAAATCAAACTACTTAGCCATGACAAATATTGTAACTGCTTGCATCCTAGCAATGTTTATGTTGATTCCAATTTTCAAGAAACCAACGGATGTTGTAGAAACACCATCGGTTGGTTCAGATACCACTACAATCACAAATAATCCAACGCCACCTGTAGCTGACGGTCCATTAGCCACTGTCAATCCAAAAGACACAGTGAAAACACCGGAAAAACCAATAGGTCCAAAACAAAAGAAATCAGGATTTGCAAAGTATTTCCCTAATATCGATCAAGGGAAGAAAATCCTGTGTTTTTTCGCTCCATCTTGCGAACACTGTCAAGCAACAGCAAAGGAATTAACGGAAATGCGAAAAGCGAACCCGGATTTCCCCGAAATGCAGATCATATTCATGGATGAAGCACCAGAGGAGATTCCCAATTTCTTTAAATTTGCAGGTGCAACCTATCCACATAAAGTCATCGAAATCATCGAGTTTTGGAATGCTATTGGAAATGAGAAAAACGTTCCCGGTGTTTGCTATTTATGGAATGGTAACGTAATGAAATTCTACGAGGGGACAGAAGGTTCAAATCAGTTTAGTAAGTCTGACCTCAAACTTCAATTACAGAAAGTCAAAAAATAGGATTCATTCTTTACAGAATTTCGAGCTTGATTCCGCGAATTATACCTATTTTCGACCATGAGAAACAAAATTCTTGCGGCAAATTGGAAAATGAATTTGACTGCTTCTGAAGCTCACGATTGGCTTATTCAATTTAAAGAAAGTATCTTCGATAAGAGCACAGCGGAATTTCGCCTTTATGCTCCAAATGTTTACTTGTCGGACTTAGGGAAATCGCATTCAATGCATATAGGTGCGCAAAATGTTCATCCGGTTGATTGTGGAGCCTTCACAGGAGAAGTTTCTATTCCACAGTTAGTCAGTGTTGGTGTTCAATCGGTCCTCATTGGACATAGTGAACGTAGAACGTTCTTCCAAGAAACAGATTCCTTCTTAAAAGAGAAAGTCGATGCATGCTGCAAACATGAACTGCCTTTTATCTTTTGCTGTGGTGAATCCTTGACAATACGAGAAAGGGGAGAGCATTTATCGTTCATTAAGGGACAATTATCCGCAGCTATTTTGCACCTAAAAACAAGCGATTTGTCTTTGTTGACGATTGCTTACGAGCCAATTTGGGCGATAGGAACAGGACAAACAGCCAACACCGATGAAATCAATGAAGTTCATGCATTTATTCGTGCGGTATTGAGTGAATCATTCGGTGATCATGGAGCAAATGTCTCGATTCTCTATGGAGGAAGTGTGAATTCTTCCAATGCAAAAAGTATTTTCTCTTGTCCAGATGTGGACGGTGGACTCATAGGTGGGGCATCCTTGAATGCATCCAATTTTCTTGAATTAGCAAGCTCTTTTTAAATGAATTATTACGAATTAACTGTTCAATTATCAGATTTTGATCGTTGGAACGATATCCTAATTGCTTACCTAGCCGATCTAGATTACGAAAGTTTTCAGGTGGAATCCCACGCTATAAAAGCATACATTCAAGAATCTTCTTACAAAGGTGAGGCAATTCAAACCTTATTTAACGAACTTCAAGCCGAGCAAGATGTCATCCAGTCCTTCGAGGTGAAATTGATTCCGCAACAAAATTGGAACGCTCAATGGGAATCTCAGTTTGAACCCGTATTCATTGGGGACGAAATTCGTGTTGTTGCACCTTTTCATCAATTGGATCCTTTTTCAGGAATTGAAATCCTCATCGAACCTAAAATGTCTTTTGGTACAGGACACCACCAAACGACGCATTTAATGTGTGAATCCATGATGGGAATGGACTTTAGTTCCAAGCGTGTGCTAGACATGGGCAGCGGGACAGGTGTTCTTGCGATTTTAGCGGAGAAACGAGGAGCAACCGACATTGTTGCTATTGACATTGAAGAATGGTCCGCAGAGAATTGTGCCGATAATGCCTTGAAAAATGACTGTAAAAACATTCAATCACTACATGGTGGGGTAGAAGTAATTCCAACAGAACCATTTGACTACATATTGGCGAACATCAATAAAAATGTACTCACCGCACAAATGTCTACATACGTGGAACGAATGAAAACCGGTGGACATTTGTTTTTAAGTGGATTTTTTGTCTCCGATACCGACGAATTGAAAATGTTGGCATCGGGTTTGAAGTTACAATTTCAAGCACAGCACGAACGCGAGGGTTGGGCAGTTTTACTATTTAAAAAATAAACTATGAGAATTCTTTTTTCTCTTTTCATTTCCATTCTATTTGTTGGACAATCTACGGCACAAACCTTTCCGAAGGAACGGGACAAATTCGTCAAAGAATGGCAGAAGTTGGTGCTAGACGAAGGAGCTGTTCCATTTCTAAAAGAGGAACTTCCGCAAAAAATCAAAGGAAGTCTGATGAATGAAACCCAATTTCATCGTTTAGTGGATAATTGCAACAAATATGCTCAGAAGGAAATCCCTCTTTATCCAGAGATTTATCACTACATGATAGCGAGTATTTATCAAGTGGAAAACAAATGTCCAGGTGAATTAGTCAATCCATGGTTTAACTATGTCAACGATTACGCAAAGGAACCAGGAGAAGAGTTGACAAAATTTTTAAAATTCTCTGCAAACTTTTTTCGTTACCAATCTTTCTACCGCGAGCCAACGTATCGCTGGACATACACAAAAGGTCAAGTGGCTTGGGAAGAAGGAAAAACATTAAAATTAAAAGCAACGGGCATTGACTTGAAGTGTTTGAAATACGACGATGACCGCAAGTTGGAGGATTCCATCGTAGTTTATGGTACAACTGGGTATTTTGATATCCTTCAAAACAAATGGCAAGGATCAAAAGGTACTGTCACTTGGGAAAAAGTACAATTTTCAAAAAATGAGACTTTTGCAAAGTTGCGTGGATATAAATGTGATTTCGCCACTGCTAAATTAAAAGTCGACACAGTCGAATTAACAACACCGTATTTTACCACACCGATTTTAGGAAAACTGCAAGATTTAACCACATTGGATTTAGGGGAGGGAGAGAAATCGCCTCAGTTTAATTCCTATGAAAAACGCTTGAAAATACCCAACTTGAGAGACCAAATGGACTACGATGGTGGATTTACTTTGGAAGGTCCTGATTTTATCGGTCGCGGAACGACAGAGAAACCAGCAAAAATCATTTTCAAACGTCAAAATGTACCCTTGTTTGAAATCAGTTCGATTTATTTCGAGATGAATCCACAGCAAGTCATTGCGCGCAATGCGAAGGCAAAAATGAATTACAAATCAGGGGATTCACTCATTATTCAATCTTGCTTCTTTACGCTCAATGAACAGAACAAAGAAATCAGCATCAACTCGGTAAAAAAAGGGTATGAATACTTGCCGTTTATCGATTCATACTTCAAATTGTATGTGTATGCGCCTGTGCTAAGTTGGAAATTCGGGACACCGGATCCGTATTATACGTTCGAAGTTGGAACGGCTCAAGAACAAAAAATGGCAAGTTTTCAGTCCATGAATTACTTTGATCCAGCCATCTTTCAAAAGTTCCAAAGCATTGGAACTACCCATCCATTCTCCCAATTGGCAGCGCTGGTGAAAAAAACCGCTAAAATGGAGTTTACCGAAGGCGAAGTCGCTTCTGCAATGAAGAAGACCATCGATCAAGTTAAACCATTATTAGTTGACATGGCTTCCTATGGATTTTTAATTCTAGATTCTGATGTTAAAAAAGTGCGCTTATCTCCAAAGTTAATCGCATACGCAGAGGCAAGTACAGGTGAAAGTGACTACGACAACATCAAAATCCAATCTGATTTACGTCCACAAACAATGTCAGAGTCTAAGGAGCAAATTGCAGCGGATCCTTATTTGAAGGAAATCGCGGCACGAATGAATGCACAGAATAAAACGAAAAGAGCGACTATTGCGTATGCATCGATTCAATTGGATAAAAATGAAATGCGATTGAATCAAGTGGATCAAGTCTCTTTATCCGATGCGCAACAGACCTTTGTTTATCCAGATTCCATGTATGTGACCATGTACAAAAACCGGGACATGAGTTTTCATGGATACTTAGTCGCCGGAAAAATGGAGTTTTTCACCAAATTCTCCAAATTTGATTATGAAGCATTTAAAATCAATTTGTTGTCAACTGAGGAAGCTACCTTGAGGGTTAAACCCTTGAAGAAAGAGGATGGCTCCGAACGGATACTCATGTTCAGTTCGTTTAAAAACATCAAAGGAGAGTTGCTCATTGATGATATTGAATCGAAATCAGGAAGAAAAGGAAACAATGCGCAATATCCCATTCTGAAGTCAATAGGTGAATCTAAAGTGTATTACAGTTCTAAAGAAATCCTGAAAGGAGCATATGATAGCACTCGCTTTTACTATGCGGTTAATCCATTTGATTTAGATAGCTTGGATGACTTTTCAGAAGCTAGTTTGCGTTTTGAAGGTAGTTTGAACTCTGCTGGAATTTTCCCTAAAATCCCGGAGCCTTTAAAAATCATGAATGATTATTCTTTAGGTTTTGTAGCGCAAGCACCGGAGGAAGGATATCCGTTCTACGAAACAGACACCAAGTATCAAAATAAAATTGTGCTTTCGAATAATGGTCTCCAAGGGACAGGAACAATTAATTTCTTGCAATCTATTTCCATTTCTAAGAAGTTGACGTTTTTGCCAGATTCGACGATCGGGTTGGCTATTTTCGATAACAAAGAAGTGGGAACAGGTATAAGGTATCCAGTTGTTCACTCTGAGCAAGCATTGATTTCTTATCAGCCAAGAAAAGCTTTGATGAAAGTTTCGAGTTATGGGGAAAATCCCTTGGTCATGTTTAAGGATAATGTAGTGATGACTGGAACTTTGTTATTAGACAAAAAAGGAATGACGGGGAATGGAATACTTGAATTCAAAGAAGCAAGTTTAAACTCCAAAGAATACGTGTTCACAAACGAAGACATTTTATCTGAAAATTCCTCCTTTAGTTTGCGCAATCGCTTTAGTCAATATGGCGAAAATCCATTGGCCATTCAGTCAGATGAAATGAAAACAAACATCAGTTTCAAAACGCGTATCGGTGAATTCAATTCAAATGGAACAAAGCGAATCATGTTTCCCGCAAACCATTACTATTGTCAAATGGACAAATTCACGTGGTTAATGGATGGTGAAAGTTTAGACTTTCAAAAGAACAAAGGAGGGGAGACCAGTTTCGAGAGTGGTGCAGATTTAGCACGAAACAACTTTTTCTCTACGGATGAGAAACAAGATACACTTCAGTTTAAGTCCTTGAGTGCGAAATACGACTTGAAAACCCAATTGATTTTATGCAATGCAGTGGATTACATCCAAGTTGGGGATGCCAGAATTTTTCCGGATAGTTCACGTGTAAAAATCCGTAAAGCAGCTGCTATGGATTCTTTGAAAAATGCGGTGATTGTAGCGAATTACATCACGAAATACCATACATTCAAGGAGGCTCAAGTGAAAATTTCTTCTCGTAAATACTATGAGGGAACAGCGAAATATCCCTATTACGACCGTGATAGTAACTTGACGGTTTTACCGATGAGTTCGATCAAGTTTGTAAACCTCACAACTACGGCACAAGGGGAAGTTAAAGAAAAGGATCGCTTTAAATTAAGTAAGGAATTTGACTATTATGGAAGTGTTGTCGTCAAGGCTTCCAATCAAGGATTATTCTTAAATGGATCTACGCGTTTAAATCATACCTGTCAGTACGATAAATCGTGGATGACTTTTGAGGATACCGTATTGGCAACGAATATTCAGATTCCGATCAGCGCAACTCCAAAGAATGCAAAAGGAGAACGCTTGGCTGCAGGATTCTTATGGCGTCAAACGGAAAAAATGGACAGTGTACGGATTTACCCTAGTTTCTTGTCAAAGACTGAGGGACCTAGTGATCCAAGTTTGTTCAGTTCTTCTGGGTATTTACAATACAATCAAACCTTGAGTGAATACCAAATCGCCTCGAAAAGCCGCTTGAATAAGTCGGATACACTTAGTAGTATGTTGACTTTGGATGTTAATACGTGTAAAGTGATTGGTTTTGGTGACATTGAACTCGGAATAAATACGGGAGATGTTAAAATGGATATGTATGGTAAAATTGAATTCGATCAAGAAACAAAGAAAACACGCATGTCAGCAAATGCCCGTGTGACGGTGCCAATTGATGCGAAAGTCATGGAGAATTTGGCCGCTAAGATCAAATTACAAGAGGGAGCCAAAGAAGTGGATATGAAGAAGGCGAGTTATGGTTTGAAAAATACGTTTGTTCATTGGTCGAATGCGAAGGACGCTCAGGAGGTATTCAAGGATTTCGATGAGGATAAATTGAGAAAAATGCCATCGTCTATGGAACAGACATTTATTCTTACGGACATCGTTTTGGAATCTTATGGAAATGTGAAAGCAAGTGCGAAAAAAATCGATAAAGGACTGATTTCGGTCAATAATCAAGTTGGTCTTGTCAGTATCAATGGTATTCCGGTTTTAAAACACGTTGAATGGCACCAGTTTTACCTTCAATCTTTCTCGGATGAAGCAGCTCCTGGATTTACATGGGATGTCAGTTTAATCGATGACACGAAGTATTTTATGAATTACTCGATGGTAAAGAGGGATGGTGATTTGACAATTTTTACGAACGATAAAACGGTAAGTGAGGCGATTTTAGCAATCAAACCAGAGAAACGTAAAACGAAAAACTTTAAATTTGACGTCATGGATGAAGTGACTGCCAAGAATTTACTCGCTAAATTCAGAGGTTACTTCCTTTACAAATAACAGATGCTACTTTTAATTACTATACTACTGGGATACCTCATTGGATCTATTCCAACCGCTGTTTGGGTTGGGAAATCGTTTCGTGAAATCGATATTCGCGAACATGGAAGTAAAAATGCTGGTGCTACTAATACCTTTCGTGTTTTAGGAAAACGTTTCGGTTGGTTGGTTCTGATGGTGGATGTTTCCAAAGGTGTTTTAGCAGCCTGTCTTCCTCACTTCTTTTCCCACATGTTGGAAGGATATAAAGATGAATTTTTAATCCTTCAACTCTGTGGATCGTTTAGCGCTGTGTTTGGACATGTATTTCCTATATTCGCCAATTTCCGCGGTGGAAAAGGAGTCGCTACCTCTTTGGGAATTGTCATTGGAATTAACCCATATGCGGCACTGGTTTGTTTGACAATTTTTCTAATAGTATTTTTGAGTTCACGCTATGTTTCCTTAGGAGCAATTTGTTCTGCACTTAGTTTTCCTTTTGTTAGCTATTTCATGATTCAGGAAGATGCGCGCATCATGATCGTCTTTACCGTGGTTCTCGGGATCATGGTTATTCTTGCACATCGAAAGAACATCGATCGATTGTGGAAGGGAGAAGAAAGCAAAATGAACCTTTTTGCTAAGAAAGCGTAAGTAGACAGGTAAATACAATGCTTAGTTGAAACAAAAGTCCATTTCGTACCTTTTTGTTTGTTTCCTGCTGTTCCTAACAGCTCAGGAAGGATATGCGCAATCCGTTACTGCCATTAAGAAAAGAGCAGATGCAGCATTTGAGAAAAAGGAATATGAAAGCGCAAAAGTAGACTACCGTCAATTGCTTGCTCAAAATCAGAAAAACCTCGAGTTAAATTATAAATATGCCACCTGTATCTATTTTACAGAGGATATTAAAAATGCGCGCAAATATTTTGATTTTATTTTAGCAAAGAAAGATGCTGTCTTCCCTTTGGAAACCTACTATTACATCGGTAAAATTTACCAACATCAATATTATTTTGAAACCGCCATTCAGCAATTTAATCGCTTAAAGGAAAAGGATCCGAAGTTAGCGCTTTCCTTGGATGTCCAAGCTGAAATTAATGCTTGTCAATTCGCTCTTGCCGGAATGAAGGACATGCGCACCTTACAAGTAATCAAAAAATCTCAACCATACGGTGAAGCATTTTATGATCATTACAGTTTTTTGGACGATAGTTACAGCTTCTACAAAGCGAGTGAAGTATTTTCAAAAGAAAATGCAAAACGTCAATACGAACCCATTTATGCCTTTAAACGTGGAATGAAATTCCGTGTTTTTGCAAGTTATGGTCCGGAATCTCAAAATTTAGATGTCTATATTCAAAAAAAGAATGTAGACAATGAATGGGATAAACCCATTAAAATCCAAGGAGCGGTCAATACGGTGCAAGAGGAGGTTTATCCGTTTTTTGATGCAGAGAATGGCTATTTGTATTTCAGTTCGAAAGGACATCAGTCCATGGGTGGGTTTGACCTGTATCGCGCCATCTATTCCTTGGAAACCAATGTCAGTTCGGATGTAGAGAATCTGCGTTTTCCATTCTCGTCGCCAAACGACGACTATTTTTACATTCCTGATTTGTCGAATGGAAATGCCAATTTCGCTTCGAACAGAAATGGTAAATTATCAGCGATTCAAACCTATTTAGTCAGTGCTGCTGAAACACCTAAAGAACTTTATTTTTTCACTGGAATCCTTTCGGATAAAATCGATCAGTCCAATTCAACAGTCAAGGTGGAATTTATTGTTCCCGAAACCAATGAGCGCTTTGGTCCATTTATTAGTCAAGGGGATGGAACTTATTTGGTTGGACTCCCAGGTCCAGGAACCTATCAAATGGAGATCAGTGTCACTGGTTCAAATCAACTATTTAAGGAACAGTTAATGATTCCACAGGTTGATGAGGATATGGAACTTCAACAGGAGTTGATTTATGCCATGGTTGATTCGAAAGAGCAATTGAAGGTATTGAATCGCATAAAACCAAAACAAGCGGAGTCTATGCAATTGCTGAGTCAAAAAATGAACTTAGCGGCAAATTTAGATGTCAATTTAGCCTCGTTTAGTCGAAAAGCAGCCTTGACTCCGGAGCAAAAAATACAGCAGGACTGGGGAGTTTCTGCTAAGGACACCAGTTCGTTAATCGCAATACTGTCTGACTCTTTGTTAGCAGCTGAAGTCAATTTAGAAAATCAAGTACGCCTGACCAATTACTTAGCGAATGAATTAGCGCAAACCTATGCTCAACTAACAAAGGAGATGCAGGCACTAGATGAGCGTTTAGAGCGAGGAAGTGGAACGATTGACCCAACAGGAAGTCAGCGGTGGATAGAAGAAACGAAACAACTTGAATTTAAAGTAGCGAAACTAGAGGGACAAGTTCGTTTTCTTGAATCGTGGATGACGGCCAATCAACAAAGAGGAATACCAAATATCGATGTACTGAAAAACTTGGAGGAAATCAATAAACAAGTGGCATTATTGCAATACCAGCAGAATTCCGAAGGGATCATGGAGTTGTTATCTGAAAACAGAACGATAATTAAACAGCAATTATCCGTTGCCGGTGAAGATTTGGCTGTGGTAATTAGAAACTATACGGAAGAACAAGTCGCTGCTGTTTCGCTTGAACAGAAGCAGTACCAAGAACAATTGGACAATCAAATCGCTTTACAAAAGGAGATAGTAAGTTTGAAAGAGCAAGTGAAGTTGGTCAAGCCAAAAGACCGAACGGCTATTGATGCGGAAATTCAGCAAAAAGAAGCATTGAATACCAAAATCAGTGGAGAATTATCTGAATGGTCAGAAAACTTGAAAACGCAGGAGCAAGGATTACGTTCCTTTGCCCAAGTCGAACAAGAAGTTCAAGAAAAGATTGTCGCTTCCGAAAAAATGTCCTTGCCGACATCTGCTATTCCGTACAATCTTGCAGAAGAACAAAAACGCCAGCAAGAGATCACTCAAAAACGCACGAAGCAGCAACAGTTGCTTACGAAACAAGTACAAGAGGCGAAGGAATGGCAAGCTGTTGACCCAACGTATGCAGCGGACATTGCGCGCATTAATCAGGAATCAGATGTCCAAACCAAAGCAAGCTTATTGAAGGAACGAGAAGAATTGCATCTTCAAGCATTGAAAACCAAGGCAGCAACAGTGACTGAAGTGGACCAAGAGTTTCTGACGGAGCAAATACAATTGACTGAAAACCGCGTGAAAACACAGGGGGATTTATTGGCGGAAGAGCGAGAAAGAGAGCGAGAAAGAGAAAGAGAGCGAGCTGCCTCCGCTGAAGCTTCTGCAGCTGAAGGAGCGAATACCACTGCAATGAATCAACAGAGCACAGAAACAGAGCGAGAAAGAGAGCGAGAAAGAGAGCAGGGAGCGGGAGTGAATCAACTGAGCACAGAAACAGGAACAGAGCAGGGAGCGAATACAACTACTCAACAGAGCGGGGAAACAGAGCAAGGAGCGAATACCACTGCGATGAATCAACAGAGCACAGAAACAGAGCGAGAAACAGAGCGAGAAACAGAGCGAAAAAGAGAGCAGGGAGCGGGAGTGAATCAACTGAGCACAGAAACAGGAACAGAGCAGGGAGCGAATACCACTGCGATGAATCAACAGAGCACAGAAACAGAGCGAGAAACAGAGCGAGAAAGAGAGCAGGGAGCGGGAGTGAATCAACAGAGCACAGAAACAGGAACAGAGCAGAGAGCGAATACAACTACTCAACAGAGCGCGGAAACAGAGCAAGGAGCGAATACCACTGCTCAACAGAGCGCGGAAACAGAGCAGAGAACGGATACCACTGCTCAACAGAGCGCGGAAACAGAGCAAGGAGCGAATACAACTGCTCAACAGAGCGCGGAAACAGAGCAGAGAACGAATACCACTACGACGAATATAACTGCTCAACAAGAAACTGAAACAGAGCAAGTAGCGAATACAACTGCTCAACAGAGCGCGGAAACAGAGCAAGGAGCGAATACCACTGCGATGAATCAGCAGAGCACAGAAACAGGGCTGAGAGCGAATACCACTATGACGAATCAACAGAGTGGAGAAACAGGAACAGAGCAAGCTGCCTCCGCTGAAGCTTCTGCAGCTGAAGGAGCGAATACAATTGCGACGAATCAACAGAGCACAGTCCGCGGCGGCGGAGAAACGAATGCGATTGTTCTACAAACAGTTTTGGTGGATCAGGTGAAAGATACTCCGCGCATGACGTCTATAGAACAGACGATCCGTGAAGTTGAGCAAATTTCGTCCGCTAGCATCAGTCCAAACGAAAAGGCTGTCCTAATAGCCGAACTGGAGGCGACATTAGCACTTGAAAAACGTCGTGCTGCAATTGAAGAATCATTGAAACTTTTAGGTACAAACTATTCGATTATTCGCGATTTACAACAATCGTATGAGCAGGAACTCTCGCAAGTAAACACCATGAATATTCAGGCAATGGAACAAGCACTTCAATCGGAAAAGAATCCCAAAAAGGCGAAGGTGCTTCTAACACAAATCGAGTCGCTTAAGTCCATTCAAACAAATTCGACGAACGTTCGAGCGACAAGTCAAGTAAGATCTCCAAATGCTACGACCGAATTGATTCTACCATTATCATCGGGAGACCCTGAAAAACTTACGGAATTACAGGCTCAAAGTTCCTATGTTCAATATGCTTCTCAACGTGTCTCCTACCAACAAAATTTGATAGACTTAGATTCCTTGAGTCAAGCGAAAAGTCAGATAGAGGATAGCATGCGCTTGCTGCTGACTCAGGAAAACGAGATTTCCATTCGAGAACTTCAACAATACGCGGAAAGACATGCGGGAATCACTCAAAACATCGAAAAAAGCAGGTCTCTTTTACAGGAACAACGCGAGCGACTTCTGGACTTCACCGATCAAATGAGCTACGAATGGATGATGCAGAACGGCATTCAAGCAACGACAATGCTTGCTTCAACGAATGTTTCGTCGACTGTTTCGACAAGTGCCCCTGTTCCATTTGCGGTCACAACCGTGACAACGATGAATCAACGTTTTCCGGATCATCCAATAAATGTTTCCCTACCCAATGGACTCATTTTCCGTGTTCAAGTCGGAGCGTTTAGAAAACCGGTTCCAAATCAATTGTTCCGTGAATTTGGACCTGTATCTGGGGAAGTATTAACGAATGGATTAACGTGCTATTTAGCGGGATACTTCAACGGATCTCTAGATGCTGTCGAAGCTCGAACCATGATTCGTCGTCTGGGTTATACGGACGCCTTTATCGTCGCATACTGTGATGGGAAAAGGATGTCGTTCAATGAAGGTAAAGCCATGGAAGCGAATGGGACATGCCGCAAGCAAACAGCTGCTGAATTACAAATAGCCTTGAATCAATTGATGCAACAAAACCAAATGACTGTTGAAACTCCATCACAAGTTGTTCCATTGGCAACAGCAGCTGATCCAAATAGCACGGAAGCAAATTTAGATTTGTACTATACGGTTCAAGTTGCTGTGTACAATAAAGCATTGAATGCAGATAACATTAATGGAATCAAGGAACTTTTGCTTACGAAAACCGAAAAAGGACAATTCCGTTATTCATCAGGTGAATTTACAAGTTTCGCAGAGGCACGTCAACGCAAAAACGAAGTTGTGACAAAAGGAATTCCAGATGCGTACGTGGTGGCCTATTACCGTGGTAAACGTATTTCTATTGGAGAAGCAAATCAATTGTTGGCTTCTGGTATTGTCCCTAAAAAACGCGGAATGGTCGTCCCTGTTTCCACAAATAACGCCGAGCAGCTTGCGACGACAGTAGAAATTCCAATGTTGAAACCACTTGTCAAAAAAGATACGGTTGTACAATACGAATTGAAGGTAAATGAGGATAATTTCCTTTCCCAATTAACCAGATTAAACCGTATAGGAACATTCACTTATCAAGCAGATAAAAACCGCATTGTATCGGAGAAATTTGTTGTAGACAACATTAGTATCAACCAGCAATTGTATTTGGCTGACATGAAACGTATTCGTGAAAAAGGCACTAAAATTCCTTCTCAAGAATATGTATTGAATCCAACCAGAAGCGATTTCTACGATTGGTTATTGCATCAAACAGTGACGTATGATGTTCGACAAGAAAATGAAGCTTATATTTTTAGATTCTACCCTGAAAATGAAGAGCAAAAAGAGTGGATTGATGCTGCTTCACAAAAATTTAAATGGACGTTAAAACAATAATAAAATGAGTGTTGTTGCCCCGAAAGAACGTGTAAAACGAAAAGAACACATTGTTGAAAAACGCGGATTAATTTTATTCAATGACGATGTCAATTCTTTTGATCACGTGATTACTTGTTTAATGAAAATATGCGATCACGAGATGGTTCAAGCGGAACAATGTGCTTGGGTTGTTCATACAAACGGAAAATGTTTGGTGAAAACAGGAACATTGGATGAGGTTCAAATAATGTGTTTGAAGCTGATCAATGAAGGTTTAAGCGCTAAAGTAGATTAATATGAAAATTACTTTTCAATCAAAGGGTACGCTCTATCTTTCCATGCTTTGTGTACTGGGTGGTTTCGTTGTGATGACGATGTCCAAATCGTCTGTGAGTCAAATTTTTATGCTCAATGGAGACGCACAATTCGATAACTGGATGTGGTATGTGAGTTTACTCACGTATGTTTTTGGTCATTCATCGCTTGAGCATTTATTAGGGAACATGTCCTTGTTGCTCATTTTGGGTCCAATCATTGAATTGAAGTATGGAACGCAACGTTTGGTGTGGATGAGCATCATTACTGCCATTGTCACGGGAGTGCTTCATACCTTGCTTTGGGATAATCACCTTCTAGGATTCAGTGGATTGGTGTTTATGTACATCGTTTTATCCACTTTGTTAAATATTCGAAATCGTGAAATACCATTTACGTTTATTCTCGTAGTAGTGTTGTATTTTGGCATGGAGATTTTATCCTCTTTAAAAGAAACGCAGATTTCCCATTTTGCACATTTATTTGGTGGGGCAATGGGGGCGTTTTGGGGATTCTACAAAAAATAATTAGGGACGCTCAACTGTTCTAAAGACCTTCTCTATCGTTTCGTAACGACCATTTGGCGTAGGACTGAGTGCTGGTGAAGAATGTAGCACGAGATTGGAATCAAACAATACATACATCGGATAACTTGTTAACTGTAGGCTTTTCCAAATTTCATGGTTTTGGTCTATTTGGAATTTGTCCCAAGTTAACGCATCTAAATTTCGTTGCTCCGACTTAGTATAAACTTCTTTACTTGGATAGATTGTTACAAATTGAAAAGTACCTCCGTACTTTAACTGTAATTTCTTCAAAGCTGAAATTTCAGTAATACAACGCTCATTCGCTGGGTCAAAAATGTGTATATATACCCATTTTCCTTTGTATTGATAGAAATGTTTGGTGGAAGAAAGAACATAATCCGGAGCCTGCATGCCCACTTGCATGAGTTTAAATAGCGAAAGCAACTCGTTCGCAATAAGACGATGTTCAGAATAAGCACTTTCACTCTTCATCGAAGTGAGTAATTCATAAATCAACGCACGGTCAAGGTAGCCTTGATAATACGCTTCTTTACAAATCAACAGGGTGACAAATTCCGCTCGTTGTTGTGATAGAATATACGTATCTTCTTTCAATGCGTTGGTTAATTCGGAAAGCGATCCTTTTCTCAGTGCTGCTTCAGCCAAAGATTTGGTCTCTTTGTCCAGTTGATATAAGTATTTCTCATAGAACAATTCTGCATATTCAATAAACTTTGGATTTTTATAATGGATGCTATCTTCGTTTAAATAAAATTCAAATTTATCTAGTTTAGATGGGCCACCAATAATGTTGAAATTGTCTACGGATAATCCAACGCTGTATTTTACGTAATTGAAAAAGAAGGGGGACTCAAATTTATTGTAGACCGAGGCGGTTTCTTGTTTGAAGGAGCGAACTTTGGCAATAAATTGTTCTGGATGGATATCTTTTAGCTGATAGATCTCCGAAATACTTTCGTCCATCCATGCTTCAAAACCGAGTATTTTATAATTGATATCGGTGCTGTCTAGCCGGAAAAACAACATTTCGATTTCTTTGTCACGTTCCATGGAGCTAACGTATTGTGTTGGTTCCGGAAGCTCAATGAAGTACGTTGCTTTTGGTTGAATATAAAGCCAAGCATAGAAATTAGCGCCTCTTAAAATCACTTTCTCGATGTCCTTGTTGAGGAATTTAAACTCAAAAATGGAATTTGTATCCACTTTTGCGCGTCCAATTTCGACTTCGGTTTCCGTCATGAAATCGGTAACGCTATACGCGCGAATTTCCGCGGTTTTCCAGTTAGATATTCCACGCAACAAGGTTTGACTTTCGGCCGCATTCCAAAGGAAACAGGAAAATACAATGAGGTGAAATATACGTTGGAAGTTCATCGGATTTAGTTAACGAGAATCCACTGTGAGGTTACAAACGGCGAAATATCTGCATGGTTTTGGTGCATTTCACGAATGATGGATGAATTAATCGCACTGTGTTCTTGACTGGTGAGAAAGAATACCGTTTCGATTCCAGAAATAGCATGATTCATGTGTCCTATGGTTTTTTCGTATTCAAAGTCTTTTGAATCACGAAGTCCACGTACAATATGTGTCGCCCCAATTTCTTTGCAGAAATCTACCGTTAGTTTTTGGTATTTACACACGCTTACAGCAGGATAATCGACGAACAAGGAAGCAATGTGTTCCATGCGACTTTCCAAGGTGAAATAACTTTGTTTTTTACTGTTGATGCCAACACCAATAATTATTTCATCGAAAACAGCTAATGCTTTCAGAACCACTGCTTCGTGTCCTTTTGTAAATGGATCAAATGATCCTGGGAATAAACCGCTACGCTTCATCGCTTAAAAAACTAAAGTGAACATTCCCAAAGTTACGAGAAAAGCTGAAAAATGGGGAAGAAGATAAATCTGTTTGTTTTCCATGTTCGACGATGAGCAAACCACCTTTTTTTAATAGTTTTTTATCGAAAATGGTCTGTATCAATTCCTCGTGAAAATGCAAATGAAACGGAGGATCTGTGAAGATTAAATCGTACTGAACGTTTTGTGCATTCCGACAATAAACAACGCAGTCTGACTTGTACACTTGCATTTGTTCTTCAATTTCTAAATCTCGTATGTTTCCTTTAAGGTATTGTACACAACGAGGATGACTATCAATAGATAACACATGTTTTGCGCCTCTGGAAACGAATTCAAAGGAAATATTTCCTGTTCCAGCACATAAATCAAGGATTTCCATGTCATCCAAATCTACTCTATTATCGAGGATATTGAAAAGTCCCTCTTTCGCGTAATCGGTTGTTGGACGAGAGGGGAAGTTTGGAGGCGTTGCGAAACGCTTTCCTTTTAAGAAACCACGGATGATGCGCACAAAATAGTTTTTTGGTAAGCTGCTTGAGAATGAAAGTGGGTGCTGAAATCGTTGAAATCTTTAAATTGAGACCAAAGGGATTCAAATGTTTCTTGATCGAAATGTGTGTTAAGCACGTATGCTGAGAGTGTGTTCGTTTTTGACAAGTTCACCTTTTGATGATTTGACAAAATAAAATAAAGAACATCTGTTGCTGACTGGTATTCCGTTGGAAGGCAAAGTTGCAATTTACCTTGTTGTTTTACAGAAAGTACGAATACGCGATCAAACAAGACCAAGTAGGTACTGTCTGGTGTATTTTCATTGAATTGTTTGTTCAATAAATAGGAAATGTGGCTACGCACAGACTTTTGTAGCAAGGTTCCTTTCGCAAGTTCCAAGATCCATGTTGGTACCGCAAATACAACCACAAGTTGCAGGGCGTGAATAACTTCGAATTGAACCTCGAATCCATTTGCCGGTTTCCCAAAATTCAGTTGGTAGTAGGTCTCTTGTTCACTTTCCATGAAAATGGACATGGGAATCAAGGTGAAATGAGGGTCAAACCAAGTTACCTGTTGCAACGTGGCGTCGGTGAGCTGCTGTCTAATGCGATCTTTTAATTCTTCCAAAGAAAAGGGACGGCTTGTATCAAAAGGAATGTGCTCATGACTAAATTCTCCCAACTGATCTTCAATGATTAACTGAAGAACATCTGACTGAAAATCAAGAAATAGTTTTTTACTCATGTTCAACTTGCTTAGTACAATGTTTTCTCCCATGCTCCGTTCTTTTTTGGAATGAAGATAGATAAATCACGCTTTACAAAGCTACAATATTTAACTTTATACCCCACACCATGAATAGGGAAAAATCCCAGTGAACCTTTAACGTAGAATGGATCAACGCAGAGAAACATATTTGAAGGCTGTACAAGCGAATTTTGGTTTTGAGTTCACCTCGGATCAAGCGGATGCGATCCATACTTTTTTTGATTTCGTGATGCAGGAGCATGGACGTAAAGTCTGGCAGTTATCCGGTTTTGCTGGAACAGGAAAGTCTAGTTTGGTTTCTGCGCTCGTGAAGACCTTGAAACAAGAGAAAATTGGATTCAAATTACTGGCTCCAACTGGACGCGCAGCAAAGGTTCTATCCAATTTTGCTGGACATCCAGCAAGTACAATCCATAAACAAATCTATTTTTCAGGAAACGAATTAACGAATGCCAAAATTACTCCTGCAAAGAATTTGTATAAAAATACGCTGTTCTTTGTCGATGAGTCCTCTATGATTAGCAATGAATCCGAATACGAAGGTCCAAATGTGTTAACCGATCTAATGAATTACGTTTTTCAAGGCGTGAATTGCCACTTGGTTTTCATCGGTGACCTTGGACAGTTGCCGCCTGTTGGACAAGAGGAATCCATTGCATTGAACAAAGAAGCTTTTGAGTCGTTTTTCCCTTCAGTTTTGGTCTTCTCTAGTCAATTGCGCGAGGTTGTTCGTGTAAAGGGAAATTCTGCTATCCTGAAGAACGCAACATTTATTCGAGAAAAGGAAGACTACGAATTGCCTTTTATTTCTGAAATCGATGAGCAAAGTACGTTCCGTTGTGAAGGTGCGGAATTTCAAGAATGGATTGAACAGTCTTATGATCAAGTAGGAGCAGAGGATACC
>JBILRU010000118.1:0-5790 GCA_044372485.1 Crocinitomicaceae bacterium | reverse complement strand
ACTAATGTTTCGACAACGATGTACGTAAGAACGGCCTTAGGTACAAACTATAATATATTAGAAACGTACAATTCATCTGACCAAATTGGAACAAGTATTTCAGGTCCTGCGATGACGCGCTACATTGCACCGATGCAAGGATTCTGGGTGAAGGTTACGGCGGATAATTTAACAGGTTTATTGACCATGAATAATACGATGCGTGATCACCTAACAGGTGGGTCGGGTCTTCGTAGTTCAGCAATTGATTACCCAGCTTTCCTGCGCTTCAACATAATCGATGGTCAAAACAAAGACCAAGTCATCTTATTCATGTCTCCTGATGCTACTGCTGGTATAGATGGGCACGACTCCGAGAAAATGTCTGCAACTGGCTTTGCACAGTTCTATTCCACAGTGAATGCAAAGAAATTGGTCATCAACGGAATGAAAAACGTGAAAGCGAAAACTTCGGTTCCATTGACATTGGAAATGCCAACAAGCAAAAGCTACACCTTCCAAGCGGAGGAGTTCAACATCGAAGATGGACTCATTCTCCTAGAGGACAAGCAAGAAGGCGTGATTCAAGATTTAACGATCAATCCAACATATTCCTTCTTTGGAAACGCGGGAACGAACACCACACGTTTTGTTGTTCACTTCCAATTGGCTGGTGCACCGGTTCTAGTGGGAGGACCTATGGAACTCGAAAGTTTAGGCTCAGAAGAACTCACCACAGATAATATTCAAATCGTCAGCAACAACCAAGGAACGGTGATCATCCGCTTAGACGAAGGATTCAAGCCAGAGGGAAGCATCCGCATTTTCGATGCCAGTGGACGACTAGTTGAACAAACGGATTTCAAGGACCAAGAAACCACGATTCAGCTGAACGAACAAGCGGGAATGTACTTCGTGGAAGTATCTGCAGGGAAGTTGATGGTGAAGAAGAAAATAGTGATTAATTAACAGAAACAGAAACAGAGCGGAGAACGGAAAACTGCACTGTTCACTGAGCACT
Organism: Crocinitomicaceae bacterium; assembly: GCA_044372485.1. Taxonomy (GTDB): domain Bacteria; phylum Bacteroidota; class Bacteroidia; order Flavobacteriales_D; family Crocinitomicaceae; genus UBA952. The sequence goes on along the minus strand of JBILRU010000118.1, from coordinate 4,790 downwards.
GTTCACTGGAAAATACGAGAACGAACCACCTTCGCTGAAGCTACGGCGGAAGAACGAACATCGAATAACGAAAAACGAAAAACGATAAAACATGCATACCCAAGAAAAAAACACGGAAGCGGGAAAACGTAAAACATACGAGTCACCGAAGGTGGAGAAAATCCAAATTGATACGGAGTTTACGTATTTCTCTACATCTCAAGATCCTGTGCCAGATCATCCTGGAGAAAATAGCCTTGGATTTAATCCCTTGAAGTTTTTTAGGTAGGAAATACAGAGCGGAGAGCGACACTGTTCACTGAGTACTGATCACTGGAAAATACGAGAGCGATTCGCCTTCTTCGCCGCGGCGAAGAGGCTACGGCGGAGAGAGCGGAGAGTTGAGAGTGGGCCACGAATTCAATCCTATGCGAAAATTGTGTAATTTTCCACGAAATCCAAATTTCAGGCATGAATGAACCAAGGCAAAAATTAAGTGAAGCGGTCAAGGACTTATTGAGTCAGGGACATTCCGTGGAATTAAGTGCCTATGGTCGAAGTATGATTCCTTATTTACGTCCAGGACAAAAAGTTAAATTAAGTCCTATTCCTATTTCTCACATCGTTCGTGGAGATTTGGTGGCTTTTCAAAAACAAGATTATTTGGTTATTCACCGTGTGCATCAAGTTATTCGAAGCAATGGACTAGAACATCTGATCACGAAAGGTGATTCAAACATTCATCCAGATTTGTCCGTTACAACGGATAATTATTTAGCAAAGGTTACCAGTGTGTGGCGCCATAACGATTGGCACGAACTTTCTTCCCTTTCGCTTCATTCCCGTTTAGTGCTCCATTTTGGAAAAGCCTACTCACTCCCTTTTTGGCTGTGGAAGCATCTACTTGATCGAAAACTTAGGTTTTTCAGTCGTTCTTAGCACTCCGTTTTTTTAGATTGCGCAGAATGATTGATGTTTAAAAAGTGGAAAATAAAATTTTGCACAAAAAATAGCACTATAATATTTGTAAAAATGTTTGAATTATTTATTTTTATCATCCATTCATGGAATGTGTTGCTCGGGCAATTCAAGTAGCGTAAAAAACCATAAACGAATGTTCAAAAATATGCAGACCCAAATTAACACAAAAGAAAAGGGAAATCGAAAAAAATACGAAGCACCTGTGGTTGTGAAATTAGCGATTGACACGGAGTTTACGTATTTCTCGACATCAGTAGATCCAACTCCACCAAATCCTGGAGGAAATAGCCTTGGATTTAATCCATTGAAGTTTTTTAAGTAGGGAATACAGATCGGAGAGCGAGAGCGAGCGCGGTAATCCAACTTCGGAAACCGTCGATCTCAACGATTCAATATCAAACGTACGCAGCGACTCCACCAGTTCAACACATAATTCTCTTTTCCATCGCTTTGACGCAAATACGCTGCGCTGGGAAAAATCTGAAACCAGAGATAGGTAGGGATCAAGTTCCATGGAACCGGAATTCGAAAGTGCTTTCTATGGAAAAAGAGTATCTGATGACCAAAGGGGATAGGTGATGCCATTAATTCTTTCTTCAATAGCGCTTCTTGCCAATGGGGAATTTGTTTGGACGAATCTCCAAAGAAATAAAGTGACAAATCAATGGCTGCTTGAATTTCTTTCGTACATCGAAAGCGTTCGCAACGTGTCCATAAATCTGTGGTGGAAATCAGTTTGTTTAACATGAAAATATCCAACAAATGCAGGACATTTAATTGTCCGTAATATACGTGCTTGTAAGCGTGGAGGCATACAAAAATGAATTGATCCACTGAATGTAATTCGTGCGGATCTTTCTGGTTTTCCTGAAGGTCAGCTAAAGGTAAAGCAATGTGATAAAATCCGGAATTTAGGGAAACGTGAAAGTCCACTGGGGTATGTTGTTTAAACGCTTGCAGGGGATCGTATTTCAAGTTCATTTGCTCATGAAAACGCGACTTGGCATAGCGACGTTTGAGCTTAAATCCATCTGTTTTTAGAAGGTTTTCCCACGTCGAAAGGTCTTTGTTGTCAATCAGTACATCGATGTCCGAAAGGTGTCGGTGATAAGGTCTTTCGTAAAGATTTGGCATCAAGGTAATTCCTTTCAAGGGATACAGTGTCAATTGCTGTTCGTAAGCCAACTTTTCCAAGTTCGCATATTGATGCAATAAACGTTCATTGGAAGTCATTACGCGCAGTTGATAGGATTTCAGTTGCTGAAAGACTTCCGAAGGAATCTCGTTTGGATCGTATGCTTTGATGAGGTCACTGAGAATTCCGGCGCAATGTGTGGAATAGCAAAGTTGAATGAAAGTCCGCCAGTTGAGCCTTTCTGGAATCACAGGCAAGTCTTCCTTACGAACATGCGCACAAAGAATCTTGACCAAAAAGCGCGCTTCTACATCAAGTGTACGCTCGAATTGCTCACGCTTGTTCATGCTGCTTGATAAATGTGATGACTTCCGCATTTGGCACGACGCCTAGACGTGTAATGGGAATTTCCTTGCTGATGTCCAAGAGTTGATCCAAGTGCCATTGTACATGAGCTGCATGATATCCATGCTGAATGCAATGTGCCATAAAGCGCATGTTCATTTGAATGCCATTCCCTCGTTCATAGGTATTTTCGGGATGGTGAAATGGTAAGTAAATGAAATCCAATGGCGCTTTTTTAGGTGCATCTGTGTAGTACATGGGTGTATTGAACATCCACCAACGTCCATCTAATTTGCGCAACATCAGTCGGTCGTCATTGATGACCTGTGCACCAGCGCTTTGCCAAATTCCAGCCATCGTACTTTTTCCCACGCCACTGAAACCCGAGAAAATGCGTCCATGTTCACCATCAAACACACCCGACGCATGCACCAATAAGGACTCCGTTCGCGTTGTCAAATAATATAAAATCAAGGGCAACATCGGGTAACGCAAGGACTCCAACTCTTGATTTTCGTTCAAGTCGGAATAAATCGTCCAAGCTTGCTTCTCTTCTTGGTAAAATGCGATGTGTTGCAATCGCGTCAATTCCTCCGAATCATTGACATGAATGCAAATTCCTCCATCCGCTTCGTAAATCGTCCACAGCGCATGTTCACCATTTCTCGCACAATAAAGCTCCTTCCCCCATATTTTCGGCGCATTCGCACATTCCACATGACAGTAAATCCTTAAGTCTACACTTTCATCCGCCGAAGCTTCAGCGAAGGCGGACCGCTCTCTCTCTGTTTCCCGCACTAGGCACTCCGCACTAGGCACTATTACATATCCCTCAAATCCCCCATCCAACACAAACGAAACATCCACCGGGACAATCAAGGCCAGGATGAACTCAGCGATGCTTACATGAATTTGATTTTGATCCATCATTGGATGTCCAAATAGCGGCGTAGTTTTTCTAAAAATGCACGGAGATCATCCATCACTTCGCCTTCATTGGCTTCAAATTCAGCGCATATTTTGCTTACGATTATGGATTCATCGTCTCCTTCCTCCAGATTCTCCCAAATAAACGCACCGACTTCGTTTAAAGTAAGGTATTGATTGAAGTCCGCCACATTGTCCTTCAAGTGAATCAATAATAGTTCATCCCCTGTTTGACGACAAACAAAGTGATTTTTTTCGTGGTAAATGGCGGAGATGATTTGATTCATTTGTCAAAATTATTGTTTTTTTTCTCAATGAAGAATGAACTTGAGGTTTATCTTCAGATTAATCGGTCTAAATGGAATTCAAATAAGTGTTTCATAATCAAGTTCAGAGTTAGAAAAGATAGCGAATAGGTGGGAATCCTACAAATAATAAATAAAAGACTACAAGTTAGATTGATTATACTGCGCGTAATTTTGGTTGAAAGTATAACGATAAATCATCCTATGAAAAAAAAGAAAGAAGAAACGGTGAAGCACATAAAAAAAGTTTATGTCGCTCCGCAAGTAACCAGCATTTCCGTGGATCACGAAATTTCCTTGGTGATGATGTCAGAACCTATACACCTTCGGTTGAATATTTTAAAATAGATTTTCCTCTGTTTTTAAAAAATTCGATAAAAAAAATCCCCGACTATTCCGTCGGGGATTTTTTTTATCGAATTTTTCCTCTGTGGTTCATTTTCTTGTAGTAGAGTAGGGACTTGAAGTAAACTTCAACCGCTCCTAAACTGCTCGTTGCTTGACTTAATTTCGAGTAATTCGCATCGAAAGCTAAACCAAATTTGATTGCTTTGATTTTCATTCCAACTGTTGCAACAACTGCATCGTTGTGACGGTAGTAAAAACCGTAAGTCACATTGTTAGATTTGTTGATATTCGTGATTTCAGATCCTTCTTTAATGGTGTGTTCAAAAGAAACACCTGCCGTGAAGTTGTAGGAAGGTCCAGTGCGGAAATAGATCATGCTCGGTTGAACACGGAAGTCACGGCGCTTGGTTGTTAAATCCGCTCCAGCCTGAACAACCATGTTCATGTACATTTTGTCACCACCAAATGAAAACGCAATTTTTTGGCGTGTTAAATGGTTTAATGCATATCCTGCGTAAAACGTAGATTTGTTTCTTGTGGTATGTTGGTAATATAAACCTGTACCTAAATCAATCGTTGCATAAGAACTATTCAAACTAAGTTCTGTACTACTCGGGGTGGAGAAGAAGTTTATTCCGTTCCATTCATTTTCCCATGTTTGATTTGAACGGTTTACGCTTTGCTGATAAAAACCTGGCGTAAGTCCAACAGAGAATTTGTTGTTACGATCTAAAGCAATTGTATAATTAAATGGAATAGATACGCTAGTT
>JBILRU010000027.1:0-21195 GCA_044372485.1 Crocinitomicaceae bacterium | reverse complement strand
ACTTTTCTTCTTTGTGTCGAATTCGAGTAAGTAGAAATAGACGCCATCCTGAAGCATCGTCCCATTCATGTCTTTCCCATCGAATGCCGCATCGAAACGCTTTCCGGAATAAATCATGTTCCCCCATCGATTGAATATCTTTAATTGGTATTCTTGACAGGTTTTGTAATTCGTTTCTATGTTTAGTTCATCATTATTTCCATCGCCATTTGGCGTAATAACATTCGGAAAGTCAAAATCATCATATCCATAAATATTCGTGATGGATACAGGAATACTTGCCGGACTTGAAACACACCCGTTGATGGAAACGGTCACACTATAAATTCCCATTTGCTCAAGATTAACTGGGAAATAAACATCTGTGCTCGATGAAGAGAAACTCTGAGGTCCAAACCAATTATAAAGTGCGTTTGAAACCGGATCAATGTGTAAGGAAACAACATCTCCCGGACATTCAACTGGACTATTACCTGACAAAACCGGAATTGCTGGAATTGGATAAACCGTTAAATTTAAGGTAACCACAGAGTCACAACCAGCTACTGTTTGCAAGGTATGCGTGTATATCCCTGTACCAGATAATGTTTGACCGAAAAATAAAGTGGTTTGCCCTTGACATAAATTCATGGAACTACTTGATGACAAAACTGGATTTACGGTTAAAGTTAAATTGATAATGGAATCACAACCAGCAACAGTTTGAATGGTTCGACTATAATTTCCTGAAGCAGTCAAATTTTGAGTGCCAAAGGTGTAATTACCACCTTGACAAATGGCAGCTTGAATGTTCGATGTAAGAATTGGGTCAACGATTAATGTAAGATTAACTGTTGAATCACATCCTGTAGAAGTTTGCAAAAATTGTGAATAGATCCCCGAAGTTGAAAGGATATTGCCATCAAACGTATACGATCCTCCTTGACAGATATGAACCGTTTGATTATTCGTCACATTAGGCAACAAGCTTAAGTTCAATACCACGGTTGAATCACACCCAGATATACTCTGAAACAAAACAGGATGATATCCAGCAGTAGAAAATACTTGTGTTCCCAATGAATACGAAGATCCTTGACATATACTCACCGGTAATGTGTCGTTAAACAAGGGATTTATCGTCACGATCACACTATCAAATGAAGGACAAGAATTGGGGTTTGTCGCTAAATTTGTCATGACCGTATATGATTGCGTGAGTGGTGTATTCCCTGAATTCAACAAATTGACCGTTGGATTCGAAAGAGTTGTATCTGTTATCCCTGGTGCCGCCGTCCATGCGTAAATGTAATTCGGATTATCCGTGCTCCCTATTTGTGCCGCTTGACCATTACACACATTTACATCTGGACCTGCATTCGATGGAGCGATATCCGCATAGATAGTTGCATTTCGAATGGAATGACGGTCATTGGATCCACCTGTACTCGCTGTCCACCCCATATAACCGGCAAAGTTCAAATTGTAAGTACCTGTCAAATATTGTGTGCCATTTACTGAAACGGTTACGACCCCATAATTATAGCTAATGACTGCGGTATTATACGTGCTTGAACGGAGAAAATCTAAATTTCCACCTACGTTATTGAGCGTCGTGATTCCAGCAATGCATTCATTGTATCCGGGTCCACTGTAAATTTGAATTTCTGGATTGGCTCCACCACAATTATCGTACGTATCAAAAACAACTTTAATTCCATTCGCTGTGGAAGGAATTCCCACACCGCCTCCAGAAACAAAGCCAGTAGGTGGTACATCTAGAAAACAAAAAGCAATCCCATCAGCACCAAGAGGACTTAATTTATCGAACATACGAAAATCAAATTCCACATTCCATTGGTAACATGTTCCTAAGTCAATGGCCTGATTGTAAAAAATGGCTCCACTTGAATTCCCTACATTATTGGTAAGAATCAATTCATCAAGGTCGAAATTTGGATCACCGCCAGTATCACCCGTCGCTGCTTCTCCAGTTAAATTCCATCCGGTGGTATTCATATTTGGTGAACCTGTTAATTCAGCAAAAATTAAGGTTTGAGACCAGGAAGAAGCTCCTGTAAACAAACACCATAACATGAGTATAAATCTAACATTCATATGAACCAATTTTTAAGTAAAGTAGAGTGTTTTGTGACAAACACTATCAAGGACGATTTTTTGAAAAAAAAGTTGCTTAAATAAACTCGGCCAATTCAATCCAACGCTCGGTTAAGGCATCGATTTCTTCGACTACTTTCCCTAAATCCGTTCCATTTTTTATCAGTTCTTCATTGGATAATTCCCCGCTCGACAAAGTCAAGGTCAATTCATCCTTTGTTTTCTCTAATTCCGGAAGACGGCGTTCGATGGTTTCGTATTCTTCTTTTTCCTTGAATGATAATTTTCGTTTTTTAGATTCTACCGCAGATGGAGAAATCGTTTTTTCTTTGATTTCCGGTTCTTCTTTAGTGATATTCTGTTTAACACCACGTTTTTTGTCTAACTGTTGTTGACGAAATACAGTGTAATTCCCTACAATGTCTTTCAGTTCACCTTGTCCTTCAAATACGAACAAGTGATCCACCATTTTATCCATGAAATAACGGTCGTGAGAAACAACAATTAAACAACCTTGGAACTGCCGTAAATATTCTTCCAATACTGACATCGCGAAGATATCTAAGTCATTTGTCGGCTCATCGAGAATCAAGAAATTTGGATTACTCATCAGAACGCGCAATAATTTCAAGCGGCGTTTTTCTCCTCCACTTAATTTATGCACGAATTGATAATGCATGTCACGCGGGAACAAGAAGCGTTCCAGTAATTGTGCTGCTGACATTTGACGTCCTTTCTCCAGTGGAATGTATTCGGCCACTTCACGCACGACATCAATTACTTTAAAATCGTCATTGACTTTAATTAAATCTTGCGAATAGTAACCAAAAACAACCGTTTCCCCAAGAATAATTTTCCCTTTATCTACTTCTTCTTGACCCACCAACATTTTCAAGAATGTCGTTTTTCCAGCACCGTTATTCCCAACAATTCCCAAGCGTTCTTGACGCTGAACATTGTAAGAGAAATCATTTAAAATGACACGATTCGGATAGGACTTACTTACTTTATGGAATTCAACGATTTTTGATCCCAGTCGTTCCATTTTAACTGGCAACTCTAGTTCGTCTTCGTCCAATCGTTGAGATGCCACTTTTTTCACATCTTGAAAAGCATCAACACGGGCTTTTTGTTTCACACCACGAGCCTTTGGTTGACGTCGGATCCAATCTAATTCTTTTCGAAAGGTGTTTTTTGCCTTCTCAATCGTCGATTGCGTTTGTTCTTGACGTTCCGCTTTTTTCTCCAAATAATAGGAGAAATTTCCTTTGTAGCGATAGATTGTTTGATCAGCTAATTCCAAAATGGTGTCACATACTACCTCTAAGAAATAACGGTCGTGAGTCACCATTAAAATGGTCGATTTGGAGGATGACAAATAGTTTTCTAACCACTCGATCATGTCGAGGTCCAAGTGATTCGTTGGCTCATCGAGGATTAAGAAATCGGCGTCAGAAAGCAGAACTTTTGCCAATGCCACCCGCTTTTTTTGTCCACCGGATAATTCGCTGATGCGTATATCCATGTCCTCCAATTTCAATACGGACAGAATTTGTTGCACACGCACCTCCGTATCCCATGCATTCAATTCCGTAATGGACTGATATAATTCCTCTAATTTCGCTTCGTCGTTTTTCGCAACGGCGATGTTATATTCTTTGATTAATTTCAGTTCAGGCAAATCGTGATCAAAAATCGATTCGAGGATTGTTTGATCCTCGCGCATGTTTTCCGTCTGCTCCATAAACGCCACGCGAATGTCCTTACGGAAAGTGACTTTACCCGAATCAACAGGCTCCATCGCCATAATGCAACGCATCATCGTCGTTTTTCCAGATCCATTTTTTGCTACAATAGCGACTTTTTGACCTTGGTCGATGCCAAAAGTAAGGTCTGCAAAAATCATTCGCTCGCCGTATGATTTGGTTAAATTTTCAATGGATAAGAAATTCATAGTCTAATTCCCGTAAGTTGGGCGCGCAAAGATACGGATAAATTAGTGGAACAAGAATCGACGTTCAATCTACAGTGAACAAAGTTCAACGAAAATTATTTGCTTTTGATGCATATATGGTGTATTTTTACACCATAAAAACTATTCACATGAGAAGACTAAGCATTACATTTACCGAGCCAAACGACGAGTGGTTGAAAAACCAGGTTGACAATAAGGAATATGCTAGCAAAAGTGAATTAATTAACGATTTAATTCGTCAAGCTAGAAAACAACAAAAACAAGTTGATTGGATACGTATGAAATTAAATCAAGCCGAAAAAAGTGGATTCACGGTAGACTCAAAAGAGGATATTTTAAAGCAATCTAAAGCTTTGTTAAATGGCCAACTATAAAATTAGTCAAGTTGCAAAGGATGACCTAATAAGAATTCATCAATTCGGTTTTGAAAATTTTGGCGTGATTCAAGCAGATCGCTACTTTGAGAATTTCTTTCAACAATTTGAACTCATTGCACAGAATCCGCTTATGTTTGAATCTGTTGATTTCATTGCGCCAGGTTATCGAAGATGTCCGTGCGGAGTTGACAGTATTTTCTTTCGGATTTCAAACGGACAAGTTGAAATCATGTCCATCATAGGTCGTCAAGATTTAAGCGAATTATTCTGATCCGTTCCTATCTCAATCGATTCAAGGAATCTAATAAACCTTTATCCTTCTGTACGCCCTTCATCGCAAAGTACGTAAATGGCAATCCACATACGAGCAGATAAAATCCAATTCCCACATGTATTCCTGTGATTTCCTTTGGAGAATAACCATTGATTCCAAAGGATGTAACGGCTAGAATTGCCAAAACAAACAGGACATAAATAAACAAGACAATTTTTGATAGTGTATATTGACGTTTGAGTGATTTATAGGACATCATCGCTAGAAAAACGAGCATCACATAAGCAATCACAAACAAATAGGCATATTCGAATTGCCCCATCCACTCGATGTATCCACCTTTCACACTTTGACGTTCCACACCGAAAACAGACTGTGAAAAATTCATTTGACCATCAGACATGGTAAAGATTTCTACACCTGATAATAAACTAGCCAAAATAGCCATAACGGCAATGAAATAAACGGTTTGAATGCGTTGTAACATAATTGAAATATTAAAGTTGAGTCGTTTTTTGTCTTAAATAAAAATCGAAAATCACCATGGCTGCCATCGCCTCCACGATTGGAACTGCTCTTGGAAGTACGCATGCATCGTGTCTCCCTTTTCCTTCTAACTGTATTGTATTTCCTGAAGAATCTATCGTTTCTTGTGTTTGCATGACAGTCGCTACTGGTTTAAACGCCACCCTGAAATCAATCGGCATTCCATTTGAAATTCCTCCTTGGATTCCACCTGAAAAGTTTGTCTTTGTTTGACCATTAACTAAAAACACATCGTTGTGCTCGCTACCTGTCATGCCTAGGGAGGAAAAACCTGACCCAATTTCGAATCCTTTTACCGCATTGATCGATAACATCGCCTTACCTAATTCCGCATGCAATTTATCGAAAACAGGTTCGCCGAGTCCAACAGGTACACCAGTAATGACACATTGAACCGTTCCTCCAATCGAATCACCTAATCGCTTTATTTCTTCAATTCGAGCAATCATTTGGGCTGCAACATTTGCATCTGGACATCGAACGGGAGTGGATTCAATTTTGGAAAGTGAATACAATTCTTTGTTGTTCATTGCAATCGTTCCCACCTGAGACACATACGTACTAAACTGAATTCCAATGGACTGTAACATTTGTTTAGCGATTGCACCGGCCACTACACGACATGCTGTTTCTCTTGCACTACTGCGTCCACCGCCACGGTAATCACGGTGTCCATACTTTTGCTGATAGGTGAAATCCGCATGTGATGGACGAAAAACATCCTTGATGTGATCGTAATCTGCAGATTTTACATTGGTATTTGGAATAATAAATCCTATTGGAGTTCCTGTTGTTTTCCCTTCAAAAATACCGGATAAAAATTGAACTTGGTCCATTTCACTTCGTGGAGTAGTTAGTTCCGATTGTCCCGGTTTACGGCGATTTAATTCGTTTTGAATTGCCACTAAATCCAGTTGGAAATTAGCTGGAACACCATCAATTACTCCACCAATGGCATCTCCGTGAGATTCACCAAACGTGCTGATTTTAAAAAGCGTACCGTAACTTGATCCTGCCATACAACAAAGGTAATGAATTTGATTTGTACAAAGTTTCTATCTTTGAAGCATGTATCGAATTAAGCCCATTTTTTTATTGATCCTTATCGGATTAGCGAGTTGTGCACCGGCACGCTTCGTTGAACCATTGAAAAAAGGACAGCAAATTATCACAGGAAACTTCGGTGGACCAGTAGCAAAAATTCCGGGAATTGGCAATATTCCCATTCCTTATACCGCCATCGGTTACGGACGAGGACTCACGAACAAAACCACCGTTTTTGTAAACCTGCACACAACTTCCCTGCTTTTTGGTATCGGACAAACAGACCTTGGAGTTTCACAAAGTATTTGGAAAAATGACAAAATGGGATTTAGTGCGCAAGGAAGCATGAACATCTTGGTGGACTTTTACACCGGTGCAAATCGTTTTTGGCCGCAGGTGGATGCCAACTATTATTTTAAATATGGCAAGCATTCGAAACCTGTATATTTGGATGCAACCCGTTTTGGGGGCGTGAAAATTGAAAGTAATAATTATAATTTCTTTTACATCGGAGTAAGCAATTGGATCGACCCGTATAAAACGGAATCTCAGGGACGTCCAAATGCACAATTCTGGATTCCAAGTGTACAACTCGGACACCAATGGATTCGTACAAAATGGAGCTACCAAGCTGAATTAAAAATGCTTGCTCCCAATCAATCCAATCAAAACATCGTCGTGAATTACCCAAGCCTGTTGAATAATCGTGGCGCGCTCGGACTTTATTTTGGCATCACTTATCACTTGAAATAATGAAATACATCGTCCTACTTTTAATCTCGCTTAGTTTAATTTCTTGTCGTAAGCGCTTGGATTCCTTTTTGTTTAATGGATCCAAACTTGAAAGTTACCAATTGGATGCCTACACCGGTGAGGTTTCTTTGGAGCTAAATGGACAATTTGCTGTTCCGGATAGTTTGATTAACCGTGTGCATTTCCCGGCAGAAATTGATGGGAAAACCGTTCAAGTTCAAGGGATCTATGTTGGAGATACGAATCGCATCAATCAGGACACCGTGATTTTATACTGTCACGGAAACAAAGACCACATGGATTTTTATTGGTGTCGTGAGAAGTTATATGCAAACATTGGTGGACTCGGAAGATATGGCGTATTGATGTTTGACTATCCAGGATTTGGTTTAAGTGAAGGAACAGCAACAGAAAACAACATGTATGCTTCAACCTCATCTGCTATTTCATGGTTAAAAGACCGTGGATTAAGCAATGACCGCTTTGTTATGTTCGGATTCTCCTTAGGTTCAGCGGCTGTTTGCGAAGTAGCTGGACACGCGACGGATTATCCGCTTCAACCAAATAAGATCATTTTGGAAGCGCCATTTGCCTCTGCCGAGATCTTGATTCAAGACGCTGCACTTTTATCCATGCCAGGATCTTTTCTCGTGGATTTAAAAATAGATAATGCCACAGAAATCAGAAAAGTGAATGTTCCATTGCTTTGGATTCATGGAATGTCAGATTCTTTCTTAACAATATCGAGTCATGGGCAATTGGTCTATGACCACAAACCAGGAGCAAAAGAAGCCGTATTGGTCCCCGGGGGAGAACACGAGACAACCCCATTCGTCATGGGGTATCAAGCGTATATCGATCGCCTTGCGGCGTTTATTCAATCTTAATTAAGTACAGCGAATTTTAACTGGCCAATCTGTCCATTTTTAGTGGACTGAAGGTAGTAAATTCCCGAAGTGATTTTCGGTAATTCAATTTGCTCCATTGTGGATGAAGCCGTTCCCTCAAAGATGATTTTACCATTCAAATCATATACTGAAAATGCTGTTTCAAGTTCAAGTCCTTTGATGATAAACGAACCTTGATTTGGATTAGGGAATACTTGAACTCCATAACTTGACAATTCTGAAATCGAAGCACAGTCCTCTACAACAATAGACAAGGTCTCATTCGCCACACAGCCAATTCCGTCTGTATAAGAACCCGTAATCATCTGCACTCCAATTCCCGCAATCATTGGGTCGAAAGAAGTTCCGTTCACTCCTGTTCCAATGAAAACAGTTCCCGTTTGATTAGATGATAACGTAATCAATCCACCTTCAAGACAAACGAGTCCATCAGTATCCGAAGTTGAGATGGTCAAATTCGGTGTTTGATTCACGGTAATTACTTGAGAAATTGTGTTGCTTCCCGCTGCATTGGTAACTGTTAATTGAACAGTATAAGTTCCTGCAGCAGTGAAAACGTGTGTTGGATTTTGAACATTATCTGTTCCACCATCGCCAAAGTTCCAAGACCAAGAAGTCGGATTATCCAAAGATGTATCGTTGAAAGAAGTAAACACACCCGAACATACAACAGAATTTGCCGTGCTAAATTGAGCGGTTGGCGATACTGCTGGACCTAGGTTGTTATAGTAGATAGAGAAATCATCAAAATAGAAACCATCTTTCCTTGTTCCACCATCAGATTTCAATTGAAAGCGAACTTTGATAACTTGTCCTAAGTAATCGCTTAAGTTAATTTCTTCCAACACCCAATTGGTCATAATCCCATCATAAATGGGTTGATTATTTGGCTGAACACTCCCATTTGCATTGGTCCCTGCATTCGTGTAATTTCCGCACTGACCAATCCACGTGGATCCACCATCAATCGAAACCTGAAATTGAGAGTAGTCATAATCTGCTTCAATGTTCCACTTTGCGTAAAAGGTAATTTTAGCGGCATACGCATTCGTGAGGTCAATCGTTGGAACGTAAGAATAAGTAGTATTGGCATTATTACCATAATTACCAGTTGGCGTATCCGTGAAACATTTTGGAGAAGAAACAAACGTACTCGTTGTCGTACTCCAATTTCCTGTCCAGTTTGTTACTGACGTTGCATTCTCGGTAACTTGCAGGTTGTAGGCACCATATGTTTTAACAATGGTGTCTCGCTTTACCCATAATCCATTGTCTGTTTTTAAGATGTATTTAATTTGATCGCCAAATTGAATCGAAGGATTCAATGTGTAAGAAATCGCTCCCGTTAAGGTTTGCATTTGATTCAAATTGTAAACCACTGAAGAACCAGTACTTACTACATTCAATAAGGGTTGAATGGAAACAGTAACTGGTCCAGACATGCGTCCTAAGCGGTAAGCCGAATGATTAAAGTTACCACTTAAAGTTGAAATGTTGTTTGGATCTGTATCCTTCACTACCACATAATTTCGAGTAATATGCGCCAAAATTAAGTTTGGAAAAACCATTTCTTTACATGTTGTAATGATTTCAGATGACGGTTGCCAGAATGCCGTTCCAACTTCTGGTGTGTGAACGAACATCGTATCTTTCACACCAACACCGATATCCATTTTATACATGTAATCATCCGAATCACCAGATGCCTGATATAGCAACGAACTTTTCATGGGCGTGTATCCATTGAATTCTACCATATGATTTGTTTCTGCTTGAAAATAATCATGGTGCTCCGCAAATTCTGCGGAAGTCGTTCCAATTGGAAACAAAATGCTTCGTGCATACGTGTGAGCATTAAATGCTGTTACAAATTTGTGGTTTTGAACCAACCAACGCATGGCCTGAACTTCTGGTTCAGAATATGGAGCTGTTCCGCAATAAGTGTCATTATTGGTATTTGTACTTGTCCCCGTTGTTCCCCAGCCGTAACCATAATTTCGATTTAAGTCAACGCCATAAATACCACCGCCATTATTTCGGCGGTTTTTACGCCACATTCCACCACCCGTTGGATTCGTGGTTTCATTGTACACATATCCATCTGGATTGATACATGGAACGAAAAACAATTGCGTTTCATTCACTAAATAAGTGATTTCCTCATTCGTTCCATAATTTTCCAAAACATACCACATAAAGAAAATGGTTTCCATCAAACTCATTGGTTCTCTAGCGTGATGAATGGCTGTATACAAAGCCTTTGGTTCATTTTCATCTACATTTGGATTATCAGATATTTTCACATGATAAATCGGACGATTCTCGTGAGAAACAAAGGTAGAAATAGGAGCTTTAGCGGTAATTAAATTTGGATACTGTTGCACCATCGCATCTAACTCAGCTAACATTTCACTGTACTTCAGGTAACCACCCATGGTTCCCAAATTGAAATTTGTCGGCGTATTTGGATTTGCATAATTAGTTCCACCACTGGATGAATTCGTGCAAATCGTATTTTTCAGAACTGGTTCTTGCTTTTGAGGATTATTTAAAAGATCAATGTAGTACTGTTCAACGTCTTCAATCAATACTTCATAATTAAATTCGTATTGATCCATGGTAGCACGTTCAGAACTTGAAAAGTCTGAAATAAAGAAAGTTCCCTCTTTGCGGATTCCATGATCCACTGCAACTCCAAGATTTCCTAGTTTAAATAATTGTTCTTCGTTAACATATACCTTTAAACGGGAATAATCTTGTGCGAACATTGTCCAATTTATGGACAAGAAAAGGATGGAGAGTAATATATTTTTCATAGGATGAGTTTAGCTCTACAAATAAACAAAAAATCAATCTGAAAAACACTATTTCACGAAAAAAGAGGCAACCTTTTAAGTTAAAGTTTGTCTTTGTTTTGAAGACATTTACAAATAGTGTATCTTAGCTAGTAATGATAAAAAGCCTACTTTCCTTTCTTCTCATCATAAGCTCTTCTTGCGCCCTATTGGCTCAAAAGGTGTGGATGATTCCCAATAAAGGTCAATGGGATGAACGAATCCAATATAGTGTAGATCTGAATGGCGGGAAATTGTACGTAGAAAATCAGGGGATGACCTACTTTCTAACCGATGCGATGAGTCACAACAACCATGACGGAGAGGAAACAACGCATGAATCAACAAAGTATCACGCAGTAAAACACATTTTCCCTCACGCCAGTAAGAGTGTTGAAATACAAGAAAGCGATTCAAGTTCACACTATTTCAACTACATGATTGGCAGTAACCAGTCTAAATGGAAATCAAGTATCCATGGTGTCTCGAAATTAGTCCTGCCCTCCTATTTTGATGGCATTGATATAATCTACGATGGGGAAATGGAGCAACTGCGTTTCTCGTTTGATGTCCAGCCTCACGCTGACTTAAGTCAATTGTCTTTTTACTTGGAAGGTGCAGATAAAATTCAAATCGATGCACGAGGAAATCTTGTACTCACTCATTCACTAGGTACAATAACCTATTCCGCACCAAAAGCATGGAACATTTCGGAAAACGGAAAGAAATCGGAAGTTCAAATGCTATTCCAACTTCAGGATCAACTCATTTCTTTTGTTTTACCGGAAGGGTACGATTCATCCGAACGACTGTACATCGATCCAAGCTTAACCTTCTCCACATTCTCGGGTTCTACCGCAGATAACTGGGGATTCACGGCAACTCCTGATCCAAATAGCAATCTATTTGGTGGTGGAATCGTGTTTGGTTCAGGTTATCCCATTACCACCGGAGCATTCGACTCTAGTTTTGGAAGTGGTACAGGAATGTTTCCTATGGATGTTGCGATCACAAAGTTTAATGCGAGCGGGTCGGCGTTGCTGTATTCGACCTTCCTTGGTGGTTCTGGAAACGAAACGCCCCATTCAATCGTTTCTGCGCCGAATGGTGAATTATATATTTATGGCGTCACTTCATCTGCTAACTTTCCAATCACCACCGGAGCTTTTGACAATTCTTTTAATGGTGGCCCTAATCAATTGCAAAATGAATTAGAATTTAATGGTTCGGACATCTATGTTGCTCGATTAAATCCCAGCGGGACCACACTTCTTTCATCTACTTTTGTTGGTGGTACAGGCACGGACGGACTCAATACTAGTTCGCTTAATTCTAATTACGGAGATCAATTCCGTGGGGAAATCGTCTTAGATAATAACCAAAATGTATACATCTCAAGTTCCACTTCGTCAATAAATTTCCCTACAGTTGGTGCTTCGCAAGCCATGTTAAATGGAAGTCAAGATGCGGTTGTTTTCAAATTTAATTCCACTCTTACTAATTTACAGTGGAGCACCTATTTTGGTGGTACGGGAAATGAAACGGGGAATTCAATTGCTGTAGGATCAAATGGTTCCATTTATGTTGGAGGCGGAACCTCCTCCTCGTCACTGCCAATTTCTTCCGGAAATGACCTAACGTTTAACGGCGGATCATCAGATGGATATGTGTTGAAAATGAATGCTGGTTCAGGAAACTTCCAAGCAGGATCGTACATGGGGTTTTCTGAATACGATCAAACGTATTTCGTTCGAACCGACATGAACAACAATGCGTATGTCTATGGTCAATCGGAATCCTCTTGGCCAATCTCAGCTGGTTGTTATGGTAATCCAAATTCAGGTCAATTCGTTCGAAAATACTCAACAGATCTTTTGACAATTTCTTGGACCACCATGATTGGCGCGGGAACAGGTCATGTAGAACTTTCTCCAACGGCTTTTTTAATTTCGGATTGTTACGACATTTACCTAGCTGGATGGGGTGGGGTCTTAAATCAAACATACGCACCTTTTTCTACAACAAACGGGTTTCAAACAACACCTGATGGTTATCAATTAAGCACCAATGGAAGTAATTTTTACATTGCAGTATTAGATAATGATGCTTCTGCTCTCAAATACGCAACGTTTATGGGTGGCATGACCAGTAGTTCGAATCACGTAGATGGTGGAACAAGTCGCTTTGACAATGCAGGAAGAATTTACCACGCCGTTTGTGGGGCTTGCGGTGGTAACAATTTTGGTTTTACGAGCACTCCTGGAAGTTGGTCGCCTCAAAATCCAAGTTCCAACTGTAACATGGCAACCTTTAAATTCGAATTAAATACGATTCAAGCCATCGCAGCTCAACCTGCTCCGCTTATTTGCATTCCCCAATCTGTCTATTTTCTCAATAATAGCGTGAATGGAAATGCATATATCTGGGACTTCGGAGATGGATCAAATTCTACTTTAATGCAACCTATTCATCAATATACAGTACCTGGAACTTATGATGTTCAATTAATTGTTTATGACTCGACTGGCTGTTTTGCTCCAGATTCTGTTACAGTTACTGTAAACATTGGTGCATTTACTGCTGGAGCTGTTCAACCCACAACCAGTATTTGTCCGGGAGATTCCTATCAATTGGATGCTTATGGTGGAACAACGTATAGCTGGAGTCCTGCAAATGTCTTAAACAATCCAAACATTGCAAATCCAATAGCTACAGTCAATGCCACTACGACCTTTAGCGTAATCATAGCAGATTCCTGTGGTTCGGACACGGTTCAAGTAACACTTAATGTTTCTGCTCCAAATATCAGTTTGAGCAATGACACAACGATCTGTCTGGGAGGATCTGTTGACTTGATTGCCACTGGAACAGGTGTCATCACTTGGACACCTTCAAATTTTTTAAGTAATACGAATACATTTACGCCTACCGCGACTCCAACATCAACCATTACCTATACAGCAACGGTCACATCGGCAAACGGCTGTACGGCCAGTGACTCTGTGAACATTCAAGTGTTTTTCATTCCCCCTCAACCTATTTTGGATGACACACTGACCATTTGTTTTGGAGGATCAGGAACTGCATTTATATCGGGAGGCACCAGTTACTTTTGGTATCCAAGCAACAACCTCATCGGACAAACGAACCAAACGGTGGAATTGAGTCCAACCAGCGAACAATACTACTATTGCGATGTCACTAATAGCTGTGGAACTGAAAGCGACTCTATTTGGGTAAACATCATTACACCACAAATTTTTGCTGGAAACGATACGATTGTTTGTCCAGGAGCTCCAGCCGCAGTTTGGGCAAGTGGCGCCTCCTATTATGTATGGTCTCCAACACCAGTATCGGTGGCAAATAACGGTGCTTTTGCAGTCGTTCAAACACAAACAAATACCAATTTCATGGTCATTGGCACCGATTCAAATGGTTGTCAGGATACTGCAAACGTGATGGTTAGTGTCTATCCTCCTCCGTTCATTAATGCTGGAATCGATGTATATGCTTTGGTTGGTGAAACCATTCAATTCAATGCAATCACGAGCGGACCAGGAAATATCCTTTGGACACCTCAGGACGAGTTTTCCTGTTCAACATGTGCGAGCACTACCGTTTCGCCGAATCAAAATGCGGTCTATAATGTCTATTTTACTGACTTAAATGGTTGTCAAGCACAAAGTCAAGTAAGTGTGTACTTCGATCCTTTTATCTATGTACCAAATACCTTTACTCCAGATGGCGATGAGCACAACAATGAATTTAGACCGATCCTTGGAAACATTCGAGAGTTTGAAATGCTCGTTTTTAATCGTTGGGGAGAGATTGTTTTTGAAATGACTTCCATCGATGATTACTGGGATGGCACTTACAAAAATCTACCTTGTCAAGATGGTACCTATGTTTGGAAATTGAAGTATAAAGATTTCGCTAATAATAAAAAAGAAATTACGGGACATATTAATTTAATGCGCTAGTACCCGTTCTTTCCGCTAAATTTGTAACATGGGAGTACAAGTCAGCGTTTTTCAATTCAATGCCTTTCAGGAAAACACCTATGTCGTTTCAAACGATGAAGGTGAAGCACTTATTTTTGATCCAGGATGTTACTCGAAAGAGGAAGAAAATGTGCTATCAGATTTCATTGCAGAAAATGATTTGTCCGTCCTTGCTGTTCTCTATACACACGCCCACATCGATCATATTTTGGGTGCAGCATTTGTCCAAAAGCGCTATAACGCTCCTGCATATTTACACTACTTAGATCATGTAACTTGGAACTCTGTTGCGAGTTACGCCCATGTATACGGATTTGAAGGATATCAGCTAGAAGCTGTTCCTGTTCATTCCTTCGAGGACGGTGAAGAATTAAAGATTGGTTCATTTAAAATTCACGTGAGACATACTCCGGGACATGCACCCGGACATGTGGTGTATTATTTCGAAGAGGATCAATTTATCATTAATGGAGACGTCCTGTTTAAAGGAAGTTTTGGACGAGTGGATTTGCCTGGCGGTAATTTGGAGACTTTAAAATCTACCATTTTTAACATTCTTTTCCAATATTCTGAAGAAACCATCGTTTATTGTGGACATGGTCCAGAGACAACTATTGGACAAGAAAAAAGAACAAATTACATCCATCAATTTTAGCATTTTGATTATAGGAATTAACGCACGAAACATTCTCGGCTCCAAAATGGAAGGTTTTGGGAATTACTCCTATGAGCTCGTTAAACGAATCACTGGAAATCATCCGGAACAATCGTTTGTTTTATTCTTTGATAGAAAAGTAGATTCGAAATTTGAATTTCCTTCCAATGTCAAAACAGTGGCATTATTTCCGCCAACAAGACACCCATTCATTTATTTTTTTTGGTTTGAATGGAGTTTAAAACGTGCACTTAAAAAATATGAAATTGATTTGCTTTGGACACCAGACGGATTTTGTTGCTTAGGATCCAATGTGCCACAAATCGCCACCATTCACGATTTAAACTTCGAACATTACCCCCAGGACCTTCCTTGGTTCGCAAACAAATATTACCGCTTTTTCTTTCCAAAATTTGCTAGAAAAGCGACTCGTATTATAACTGTTTCCAACTTTTCTAAAAAGGACATCGTTGATAAGTATGGTATATCGAGTAATAAAATTACCGTCGTTTATAACGGAATCAGTGATGAATTCCGTGTATTGAGCACTGAAGAAATTAGATCAACGCGAAACGAATTTTCTAAAAACAAACCGTATTTTCTATTTGTTGGGGCCTTGCATCCACGAAAGAATGTGAAGCGTTTGATAGAGGCATTTTCAACCTTCAGTTTGACCAATTCAGAAATCGATTTAATCATTGTTGGTAATGCTATGTGGAAACAAGAAGAATTCAATTTGTCAGCTGAAACAAAAGAACGCATACATTTCCTTGGACATTTATCCACGAATGAACTAAGTCGCGTAACTGGAGCAGCCTTTGCACTCAGTTATGTTCCTTACTTTGAGGGATTTGGCATTCCATTGGTTGAAGCCATGCGCTGCGGGATTCCAATTGTAAGTGCGAGCACGAGTTGTTTACCAGAAATAGCAGGAGATGCCGCGATTTATTGTGATCCTTTTTCAGTTGAGTCCATTACAGATAAGATGAGTGAATTATCCAGAAATTCAACATTGCATTCAAGTTTATCAGAAAAAGCGATAGAACGTTCTTCACAGTTCAGTTGGGAAAAAGCTGCAGAAGAAGTTTGGGAAGTGTTAACACAAAATGTCTCTTCGGGAGGATAGAATAAGCGTAACTTTGCCACATAGCCCTGTAGTTCTCCCGAAGTAACGGGAGGATAGAATTAGCGTTACTTTTGTGATATAGCCCTGTAGTTCAACGGATAGAATAAGCGTTTCCTAAACGCTCGATCCAGGTTCGATTCCTGGCGGGGCTACTAAAACAAAGTGCAGAGAAACAGAGCGAGAGCGAGAAATAGAGTAAGTAGGAGCACTGATAACTAGTTTCTTCTTATCTATCGGTCGTGGCAGACTCACACTTTTATAGGAATTATCTGTTATGACTCTTATTTTGTCGCCTTTATCGGTGAATCATTGAAATGGGAATAACCAGAAATACAGACAGAACTTTTAGTCATTTTTATACGCGTAAGCACAAAAAAAAGAGCACCTAAATGCTCTTTTAAATAAAAAATCGGTTATTAAAATCATTTAGATTCTGAATCCAACGGTCAATTGCAACAACTGATTTTTGTATCGGGGAGTAGTTGATACGCTGTTTTTTACAAGAATTTGCGGTACAGAAAATAATAGGGATTTGTCAGAGCCAAAACAAGCGCCAATAAAAGAAAAGGCAGAAAAGAATGACGTAAACCAAATTGTTTAGAAGGAATAGATTCCGTGTGATAACCGTCCATGATTTTGCTTTCATTACAAGAAAATTCCAATAAATGAATGGAATGGTTATAAGTACAAGTATATTCGGGACATAAGCTGATAGACTAACTACTTTACTAAATCGATCTTCATATGGGGTCGGAAAATAAAAGATGTTTTGGTGAGTACATAAAATATATCCATAATAACTCACCAATAATCCACTCATGGAAAGTAGTATCTTAACGTAGTTATATTGGTCTTTTTTTCTCATGAAACTTATCAAAAAGTAAATCGTAGAGCAAAACAAAATGAACGAAATAGCCATCATTGAGAACATAAGCCACACGGTATTTTTCGTCGTTTTATAAGCACCTAATTTTTCAAATTCTGCGTTTTTTGGAAACGAGTCAACTATGGAAAGTAGGTGATTTCCTTTTTTCAATTCATCATTTAAACGAAACGTCACAATATGATGATAATCGTGGTAAAAATAAAGATGTACCTTTCCATCATTCAGATTCCAAATAGAAGTAAGCAAGGTTCCATCGCCGATTTTTGGCCGACACACATGCATAGAATCTGATAAGGATCTTAAAAAAACAAGTGTCGTATCGAGTTTCGAATTCAGTAGTTCAATGCCCTTGCGGTATCGATTAAGCTTAAGGGCTTCTTTTTGAGACGTAATCGAAGGACAAAAATTGGATAATACATACGTGTTTTCGCAGCCAATCTGTGTAGAATAGGGTTCCACAACTAAATACTTTCCTGATTTGTCAATGTAAATCAATACGTCTTCCATAAAGGTAGATCGATCGAATTGACACACATATCTTTGAACCTCTTCAACGGTACGACAAGAATGCAAAACATGTTTTAGAAAGTTTGTCTGATTTAAAATCGGAGGTTTTTTACCATCTGACTTTCGAGCAGGGGTATACGATGCAAGTCGGGAGAAAGAAAGTCCTGATTCGTTCATTCCTGATTGTGGTGCATACCCATTCGATCCATCGAACCTTGACCCAGTGAAAGCAGCACCATATTTTGCGTTTTTCCCTGCTGTTTCAAACCATATTCTCGGACTTGTACGCCATGCATCTTCATTGCAGCCAACGAACGTTTTTCCATCTTTGGTGACTTTGTACATACTACATGCATGAATAAGTCCACCATTGATCAGAAGAAGTAAGGCAATAAAACGAATGAATAAAGTAAGTTTAAACATATGTTACATGATCCTGGACAATATTTTTCGATCCGAAATGAACTGATTTAATTCATTCATCATTAATCGGTGTTGCTCCACTGTTGGATGTTTGTCGTAGCCACCGTTATAAATTCCTTTGTATTGAAAGGAAGCAATACGATAATCACCGGTTTGACGATGTGCGTTGATCACCTTTTCGATACTCTTTTTCAATTTTTGCTTCAGTTCTTTTCCTGCCATCGGACTCGTGCAACACACAAACCAACTTTTTGGATAATTCCTTCTTAACTTTTGTAGAAATATTCTGTACTTTTCTTCAAATGCCCTGACTTCGCCTCCACCATCGTTCTGACCTAAGGTAATAAAAACCACGTCGGGTTTATTGGAAAATGCCCATTTTTTATTTCCCTTTTGAAAATTAATTCGTTCATATAGATGCAGCATGGAATGCTTTACACCACAACAACTTTTATTCATTCCGATACCTGAAACGGAACTCAACATCCAATCAGCATTCTTAACCCGCGACAAACGTGCTCCGTAACTTAAGTATGCGTTATGGTAATCGTACCATGAACCTTTGCCAAATGGTATTCTCGATGGATCAGCCCCGTTTCCACAGGTAATAGAATCCCCAATAAATTCAAATAATCGCTTGCGCGGCTTCTTCCATTTGCACAAATCTTGAGAATAAATCCCTTTAATTTTGATAAAACCGATCGCACTTTCGGTGTTTTTACAGACTAACACATGGTGTCTTCCATCCTTCACATCTTTAAATAAATGAATTCGATTTATTTTTGAACTCAATTTAATGCGTTTCGTGATACGATGGTCTACTACGATTTCAAGGTAATTGTGCGTGTTTCCGAATTTAACTTCATCTTCAACCACAAGTTCGCAACTTGTACCCTGCGCGACAAATTCGAGATAGACTCCAGGTGCCCAAGCTTTTGGTTCTTGTTCATCTGAAAAGTCGAACCTTCCTACATAGTGAATTCGCTTATCATTCGCATGAAAAAAAGACACATCCATTTTCTGTGAAAAATGGAAAATGATGAAGAGGATAGTTCCTAAAAATGCAAATAGAAATGCGTATGTCGCTATTTTTCGCATGGAATCAAGCGCGTTTTTTGTCCCGCATCTTCATGAACGGGATTTCAATGCATTGATACAGCACAAAGGAAATAGAAATGGTCAAAACCCAAAACAACACATAATCCAGTTGCCAATTATTGCCAGGAACGAATTTTCCAACACTGTAATTTCCATGAATGGTGTGTTTGATGATGGCAATCGTTACTACGTTTAAATTCACAAGATACATTGAATAGGAAATCAAACTAAAGAAGGAAATCCACACGGTCCATTTACCTAGTCCTTTGCGAAGATTGGACATAAACGGGAGCATAAAAAATACGGCTAAAGACTTCAATGTTGGACACCAAATATTTGCAAATGGACCATAACTTTTACCCATATGAAATTTCGAATAATACAGTAAATACAAACCAACAATCACTAACAAGATGTTCCATTTCGCATTCCACAGCTTTGGATAATAATGAGCAATGAATGCCGCTAATACACCAAACATGATGGAATCCAATCGCGGAATCACTTGGTAATCGATTCCGTAGGATAAGAATTTTTTAAACAACTTGATTTGATATGGATTCGGATTATCCGAGATTCCGTATGAGTGGTACAAGTAATAACGATAGTATGTTATGGCTGCTAGCAATCCAAGGGAAACAATGAGAATAGTCCATTTGGTTGAAGATTTGAAAACCATTAGCGCCACAAATAGAATCAATGGAACGGTTAAATAAAACCATTCCTCAATACTTAAACTCCATGCTTCTGCAAAGAATCCAGGACGGTAATGTCCAAATATATTCTGAGTGAAAATGAAAAAACGATACCATTCTTTCGGAAAATTAATCGGGAAAAAAATCAAGGTATAAGCCATGAGGAAAAGAAGTACAAATAGATAAACCGGTAGCGTTCGCATCCATCGTCGCTTCCAGAAATCTAAAAGTCCTGCCCAAGTAGCTTCTTGCTTATTCACGATTTTCACTAAAATTCCTCCGATTAAAAATCCGCTTAAAACAAAGAAAATTGCTACTCCATCATACAAAAATGGATTCACTGCTTTTTTAAATTCTTTGGGAACTAAAATCAAACTGTGACCAAGAAGCACCATGAAAATAGCTGTAAATCGCAGTACATCCAATCCGAAAATTCTATTTTCTGAAATTTCAAATGAAAACAATCGACGAAGGATGGACATTACTTAGAACTATATTTATTGGACAAGAACCCAAATTTAAGCAATGTTTTAGTATATCCTTTGATTTACACTAATTTGTGAACAGAAAGAACTGCATTATTTTGGAGTGAATTTTGCAAGTAGCACAACACATTTCACTAATTTCGTTTTTTCAATTCATTTCAATGAAAAAGTTTAGCTATTTCACCTTCCTACTTCTGTTTCAATTACATGTCCTTGCAGCTATCAAATTACCAACGATACTTGGTGATGACATGGTTTTGCAACAAAAAAGCGTGGTGAAATTATGGGGGATTAGCACCACGAAAAAAAACATCAGTGTGCGAGTGAGTTGGACCAATACGCTTTTCTCTTGTGCGTCTAAACCAGATGGTTCTTGGGAACTGAGTCTTTTTACTCCAAAAGGTTCCTTCGAAAAACAAAATATTACAATCAGTGATGGCTTGCCTATTACCTTGACGAATATCCTGATTGGCGAAGTTTGGTTGTGCTCAGGTCAATCCAATATGGCAAT
>JBILRU010000026.1:0-21275 GCA_044372485.1 Crocinitomicaceae bacterium | reverse complement strand
TGGTGGCGTAGGACCTTATACTTGGACGAACTATGTCCCTGCTACAAATACACCTATCACGAATCAAACGGAATGTCAAAATTGTGGTTATACTTGGTTTTTTGGACAATGTTTAAATGGATTTACACCTGCTACTTCGTGTAGTTCTCCAGCAGCTTATGTCAATTTTGCGACAGGGATTACCGTTACTCCACCGGCTGGATCCACTCAATTTCAAGTGACCGATAACACCGGTATAGTTTACACATTCACTGCCGCAAACCTCGTTCCATGTACAACAGGTCCGTGTACCTCTTTAACGGTGAACTCCAGTAGCATCACGAATGTATCATGTTTTGGCGGAAGCAACGGCGCAATTACCGTAAATGCTAGTGGTGGAATCGGACCTTACTCTTATTCTTGGACTCCCAACATTGGAAATGGAGCAAGCGTAAACAATTTACTTGCAGGCACGTATTCGGTGTCCATTTTGGACGTCAACAATTGTCCTGGAAGTATAAGCATCACCATTACACAGCCATCGGTGCCTCTTTCTCTTACTACTAGCTCAACCAGCACATTATGTGGTACAGCTAACGGATCAGTAACAGCTAACGGAATTGGCGGAACCTCTCCATATAACTATATGTGGACCCCTGGAAATGGGAACACTGCAACTGTTTCCAACTTATCCGCGGGAGCTTATTCAATAGTGATCACAGACGCCAATGGTTGCACAAGCAATGGCACAGCTACCGTTAGTAATTCGAATGGTCCGACAGTCAGTTGTGTTGTGTCTAATATCTCCTGTTTTGGCGGAACAAACGGTGCGGCGATGGCGCAAGTTTCAGGAGGAACTTCACCTTACACCTATGCTTGGACACCAAGTGGAGGAACAAATGCCACCGCCAGTAATTTGAGCGCAGGAAGCTATGTTGTACAAGTCACGGATAATAGCGGTTGCATTGGAACCACAAGTGTTAGCATCACGGAACCAACTCAAATCATCATTACAGAAACGATTATTCCATCCTCATGCACCACCGATAATGGATCTGTATCGGTTGTTGTTACTGGCGGAACGGGTCCATACACCTATACTTGGAATCCGTCTGGACAAACGGGAACCAATATTTCTAATTTGGCTCCAGGAAGTACAGCAAGTTTAGCGGTGAGTGATGCGCAAGATTGTGCTACCTCAGAATCATACCTTATTGAGGGAGTTGGGACAATAAACGTAACGGCGAGTCCGATTTCCACGTCCATTTTATCCGGACAAAGTGTCGTAATAAATGCCTTTGGTGCAGCAAGTTATCAATGGAGTCCGCCGGATGATTTAAGTTGTTCAACGTGCGCAAGTACGAGTGCTTCTCCCACAGCAACCACGCTATATACGGTTACGGGAACGGCACCAAATGGATGTACAGGTCAAGCCGAGGTAATGATTTACGTAACAGAAGTATGTGGTGACATTTACGTGCCTACCATCTTTTCTCCTTCCAGTTTGAACAATGAAAACAAGCAGGCCTGCGTGTATGGAAATTGCATCGCAGAACTAGACTATTCGATCTACGATCGTTGGGGACAAAGCGTGTTTGAAACCAAAGATCAAAACGCATGCTGGGACGGAAAATACAAGGGCAAAGAATTGAATGCTGGAGTTTTCGCATACAAGTTAACCATCAAACTTCAGAGTGGTGATTTTGTCATTCGTTCTGGGAATATTACTTTATTAAAATAATCCCATGAAGAAAGCAGTCATCATTTTAAGTATCGCTTGCAGTCCTTTCGGATTATTGGCGCAAGATTTACACTTTTCACAGGTGGATCAAATCCCTTTATTGGTTAATCCGGCTCAAACGGGCAGTGAATCACAAATTCGAGCGGGAATCAATTACCGCAATCAATGGAAAAGTGTCGCAAGTCCTTTTCAAACAATGGCAGCTGGATTTGATGCCCGGTTACAAAAAAGCAAACGTAGAAGCGATGGTTTCTTTGCTCTTGGATTACAAGTGTACAATGACCAAACGGGCGATTTATCCATTCGAACTTCTCAAGTATCCTTGAGTGGAGCATATCACTTAAGTCTTGGACGAAATTCTACCATCGGACTTGGGATTTATGCCGGATTAGGTCAACGAAGTATCGATGGGAACAATGGAAGGTGGGGAAATCAATACAATGGATTAGCGTATGACCCAAGTATATTAAATGGCGAACCGCAACCTACCGCGCAATTTTCGTTTAAAGATGCAGGGGCGGGAACCTTGTACCGCTATCGAAAAAATAACGCAGGTAGTCAATCTTGGGTGGTGCATAGTGCCACAGCAGGACTCGGTTTTTTCCATGTGAATCGACCATTTTATTCCTACCTAGCCAATGAAAACGAACGTTTATGGATGCGCTATACCATTTTTGGCTCAGCGGAGATTTCCATGAAAAGTACCAAAACGGCTTTGGTTCCTCTATTCTTTTACCAACAGCAAAAATCAGCACATGAATGTGTTTATGGCGCCTCATATCGTTATTACCTCAAAGGAAGTCTTTCAGGGAAATCCGCTAGTAATAACTTCTTGTCGTTTGGATTATACAATCGTTTCAAAGATGCGATGATTGGTAAAGTGGGCTTTCAAATGAATCAATACCAATTGAATATTTCCTATGATTTCACCATTTCTAGTTTATCCGATTTAGCGAAAACACAAGGCGCATTTGAGTTATCTTTTTGCTATTTATTTGGAAAATAATCCCATGTTAAAAACCCAAGTTCACGATGCGCTCACAAAGGCCCTTCTGAAAAAACACCAAGAATTAACGGCTATTTTAGTGGAAGCTTCTGGCGGGAAATCAAACGACGCAAAAAGTTCAGCGGGAGATAAACACGAAGTTGGTGTTGCGATGGTCCAATTGGAACAAGAAAAACTTGGGAAACAAGTGCAAATCATCGAGGAACAACTCACCTTGTTATCACGCATGGATTCAACGAAAAACCACTTGAAAATCAGTTTGGGCTCCTTGGTTAATTGTGAACAGCAATGGTATTATTTTTCAATCGGACATGGACTTTTACATGTGGGAGATCAAGCGGTGTTTTGTTTAAATCCACAAGCTCCATTAGGAACTGCACTTCTCGGTAAGTCTGCAATGGACGAGGTAAGCTTTCAAGGAAGAAAAATGGTGATTCAATCCATATTTTAGGCTAATTTTGCCCATCATATGTCGAAACATCACATTATCATTATTGGCGGAGGAGCTGCCGGATTTTTTGCTGCGTTAAGCGCGAAAAAACACCATCCGCATGCGCAAGTTAGCATTTTAGAAAAATCATCAAAACTACTGTCGAAAGTAAAGATTTCAGGTGGTGGACGCTGTAATGTTACGCATGCCTGTGACGACAATAAACAATTAGCTGGCTATTATCCAAGAGGAGAAAACTACCTAAAAAAAGCATTCGATCAGTTCAATGTACAGTCTACCATCGACTGGTTTGCCGAACGTGGGATTCTCATGAAAACCTATCCGGACGGTTGTTTATTTCCAGAAAGTAATGATTCACAGACGATCATCGATTGTTTTTTATCCGAAGCGAATAAACGCGGGATTCATATATTACTCAACCAAGGCATCAAGAGAATTGAAGCCGTCAAAAACGGGTTTAAACTTCACGCCGATCAGAAAGTCTTCGATGCCACGCGTGTTATTGTCACAACTGGTGGACAACCGAAACGCGGTAATTTCGATTGGTTGGAACAACTTGGTCACGACATCATTGAACCACTTCCATCCTTGTTTACCTTCAACATGCCCGAAAATCCGGTGCGTGAATTAATGGGAACTGTGGTGGAAAAAGCAAGTGTGAGAGTCGAGGGAACAAAGCTCCTCGGTAAAGGTCCATTATTGATTACCCACTGGGGAATGAGTGGTCCAGCTGTACTATTGCTTTCCGCTTGGGGAGCTCGGATTTTAGCCGAAAAAAGCTATCATTTTCATGTTTTAGTGAATTGGTTACACGAAATGAAGGAAGCTGATTTGCGTCAAAAAATTGAGGTAACAGCTCAATTACACGGCGCCAAAAAGGTACAGAACCTCAATCCTTTTCACATTACGAACCGACTTTGGCATTTTTTAATGTCGAAAGCGGAGATTCCGAGTGAAATACGTTGGCAAGAACTTGGCAAAAAGAACACCAATAAGCTCGTAAATATACTCCTGAACGATCGTTACGAGGTCAAAGGCAAAACTACGTTCAAAGAAGAATTTGTCACAGCGGGAGGTGTTTCTATGACGAACATCGATATACGCAACATGGAAAGTAAACGCGTTCCAGGCTTACACTTTGCAGGAGAAATATTAGACATTGATGGAATAACGGGCGGATTCAATTTCCAAGCCGCATGGACCACCGGATTTATTGCCGGGAAAAACTGCCTTGATTAAAACTCAGCGTTCAATGGCGTACGTGGGAAAGGGATGACGTCACGAATGTTGGACATTCCCGTTACAAACATCACCATGCGCTCAAATCCAAGTCCAAATCCAGCATGTGGAACAGTGCCAAATTTACGTGTATCCATGTACCACCAAAGTTCTTCCGCTGGAATGTGGAATTCCTCACATTTTTGAAGCAGGACATCATAACGTTCCTCACGTTGTGATCCACCTACAATTTCGCCAATTCCAGGGAACAGGACATCCATAGCCGCAACCGTTTTACCATCTTCATTTAATCGCATGTAAAATGCTTTGATTTTCGCTGGATAATCCGTTAAAATGACTGGACAATTGAATTCTTTTTCCACTAAATAGCGTTCGTGTTCACTTTGAAGGTCAATTCCCCATTCTATTGGGTACTTGAATTTTTTCTTTTTGTAATGATTTGAATTCATTAAGACATCAATAGCCTCGGTATACGTCAAACGTTTGAATGGATTTTCAATCACAAATTTCAAGCGCTCCAACAAGGTCATGTCATGTCGTTCATTCTGCGGTTTTTGCGCTTGTTCTTGCGCATCGCGCTCACTCAAAAACTTCACATCCTCCGCACAATTGTTGAGAATGTATGAACAAATATATTTTAAGAAATCTTCTGTCAAGTCCATGTTGTCTTTCAAGTTATTGAAAGCAACTTCCGGTTCAATCATCCAAAACTCCGCAAGGTGACGTGACGTATTTGAATTCTCTGCTCTAAACGTCGGGCCAAATGTGTACACCTGTCCGAGCGCAGTTGCAGCTAATTCTGCTTCCAACTGACCAGATACCGTTAAGTTCACTGCTTTCCCAAAGAAATCTTCTTTAAAGTTCACTGATCCATCTTCGTTCAACGGTGGATTCTTCGCGTCTAAGGTTGTTACACGAAACATTTCTCCTGCTCCTTCGGCATCAGAACCTGTAATGATTGGTGTGTGTAAGTAATAGAATCCACGGTCATTAAAGAACTGATGAATAGCAAATGCCACCGAGTGACGGATACGGAAAACCGCACCGAAGGTATTCGTTCTAAAACGTAAATGTGCTTGTTCACGCAAGAAATCCAAACTATGACGTTTTGGTTGCATGACGGTTTTTTGAACCTCATCCGGATGTGCGTCACCTAATATTTCGATAAGTTCCACTTGCAATTCTACTTGTTGTCCCGCACCTTGAGATTCCACCAATTTTCCTGTCAAGGATAATGCTGATGCGGTGGTGATACGCTTTAAAAGAGCTTCATCCCATTGTTCAAAATCAACGACGGCCTGAATATTTGCCATACAAGAACCGTCATTCAATTGAATAAAACGGTTACTACGGAAGGCACGCACCCATCCTTTTACATTGATTTCTGCACCAGTTTTAAGGGGTGAATTTTCAGCTAAAATCTCGGAAATTCGGTATCTTTTCATAGAGGCAAAGTTAGTTGATTTCAGCTAAATAGCCGAGAACCTCGCTCAATTACTCCAAGAAATTCCTAATTTTTGAAGTTCTTCCTCTGAAACGGTTGGGGGAAAGACCCCTTTTTCTAGTTTTTCGATGACCAGTTCCGCTACTTTTTGAGCATCTTCAGACGTTTGGAATCCTTGATTCCCGGGTACACCTGGAATGGTTTGTTGGTCGATTATTCGTTTTCCTTTTTCCGAAATACAATACCCCCAACCCTCTGGTTGTAAATGGGTGAAAAAAGTATAGTTTGATGAAGGTTTTGGTTTACTTGGAGTGCTTTGCTTTTGATCACTTTGTGAATGATTCACGCTTTTTTCCTCCGTCGCATCCACTACTTGTTCAGAAGCTCGTTTTTCGGAACAGGAAAAAAGTAGCAAGATGAAAGAAAATGTCAATATCAATCGCATTTCACAAATGTTTTTTGAGTTGGAATACCGTTGATTTCACAACGAAAAATATAGGTTCCAGAGGCCCAATTCGAAACGTCTACAGAAAACTGCTGGCGTGCGACTGATTCTGTCGTCAATTGTTTTCCTTCCATGGAATAAATAGCCATGTTGTCCATGAATTGTTCGGACTGTACCATCAAATGATTTTGAACAGGGTTAGGATAAAGCTTCACTTCCAATAATTCGGTGGAATTCAAGCCGGCAGTTCCAGAATAAGCCCAAAAATCTTCCAGAAAAATACCATTATAACCAGCACCCACATAGGAAATCCCATCGATGTAGAACGCAAAAGCATTTTTTCTTCCCGGTGCTGGTATGTTTGCGCGTTGAGTCCATGCATTCAAGTAATAATTGTATTCGTAAAGGTCATTCGTGAAGTCACCGTTTAGGTCCTCCCCTGTTCCCACATAGGCAACTGAAAGTGCTCCCCAAGCGACAGCACCTGCGCGAGGCGTTCCTGGAAACGATGCTTTATCAATCCATGTGTCCGATTGAGCATCGTACATCCACAAGTCGTTTTTAAGTGTGCCATCATCACCTGTTCCGATAAAACCATAACCGTTTAATTCAAATGCAACAGCATCTCGACGAGCGGTGCCAGAAAAATCAGCAACCTGATTCCAAGCATTTAGATTTGGATCATAGGCATAAACATCTTTTTTCAATCCAGTTGCGTCCTCACCTGTTCCAACATAGGCTTTGTTTGCTGTAGTAAAACATACGGCTTGCCTTCTTGCTGTTCCTGAAAAGTTTGCTTTTTGCGACCACGTTTCTGTCTGTGGATTAAATTCCCACAAGTCTTTCATGTAGGCAACTGTTTGTGTTTGACCTAAGCAGACATAAGCCTTCTGCATGTTTTCATGGGAAAGGGTAAACGCACAAGCTGATCCACGTTCCAATCCCTCTCCAGAGATTCCTCCAAGTGAAACTTGTTCATCCCAGTCATCTTGAAATGGTGAATAGGAATACATTTTACGTTTGAAACCAAATTCATCCAAGCCACCAATGATTAATCCAATGTTTTGAAAAGAAGTGGCGGCAATGGCCGATTTTGGAGAACCTTTCACCGTATCACGTGGATACCAATAGTCCTGTGCGCATAGGTCTAAGGACATATTAATAAGTACGAGAAATATGAGTTTATGCATCACCTAGTCTATCATTAATTGTTTTTGAATGGTTTGACCGCTCGTCGTTTTCAATAGAACATGGTAAACACCCACTGACAAATGGGATAAATCCAATAAATCTGTTGAAGATAATATGTACTGCTCAAAAGCTAAGGTTCCCAGTTGATCAAAAATTTGAATGGTTTCCATTTCAATTTGAGTATGAAGTTGAATCAATCCTTTTGTTGGATTTGGGTAGATTTCACATGAAACTTCCAGTTCGGACAACTGTGCATAATTCGGCGCTGCATATTCCTGAATACTTGCTTTTTTTCCAGAATATCCTTTTCCTAGCCCGACAAACGCGCGTCCGTTGACAACGAAAGCTACTGCATTTTTTCGTTCACTTCCCCCATAAGCGCAACGGACTTCCCATTCATTGTTTCCCGGATTATATTCGATTAAATCTCCGAGCAATCCGCCATTTGTTCCTAAACAAATAAATCCACGATTATTAATCGAAAAAGAACAAGCGCCTCCACGTTCACTCCCAATAAAATCAGCTATTTGGGTCCATTGGTTGGACCCCGGATTATAGCGATAGAAATCTTTTTTGTAGACATCTTGATTCGCACCAAGTCCAACATAACCTTGATTTCCAATTGAAAAAGAACTTAATTGATAGCGAACCCCTCCAGGGAAACTCGCCCGTTGAATCCACTGATCTGAACTTGGTTTGTATTCCCAAAGTTGGTTTGAATACAAATTTGGACCACATTTTCCCCCACAAATATATCCTTTGTTATCTGCAGTAAATGCCGTAGCAAAATAAATTCCATTGGCTCCTGAACCTGGAAAATCGGCTTTTTGGCTCCAGGAATTTGTTGTTGGGTCATATTCCCAAATGTCCTTTAATTTATTTCCAACAAGTGCGCTTGCGCTATCAATACCCGTTCCAACATATCCTTTTCCATTCACAGAAAATGCGATTGCATCTCGTCTAGCGGCGCCAGGAAGGTCTGCTTTTTGCGCCCAAGTATCTGTATTTGGTGCGTATTGCCAAAGGTCTTTCAGTAAGATTTCTGCTGTATCAATTCCTGTGGAGACGTAGCCATAATCACCAATAGAAAAGGCAACTGCACGTTCTCTTTTCCCTGCCGTGAAATCTGCTTTTTTTGTCCATTGATTGTATTGACTCAACACCAACATTGGCAAAAGACAAAAGATCAACAAGTAAGCCCTTTTTTCCATATCAGAAAATGTTGATTTGTTTCGTTGATTTCACTCCCTGTTGTTGCACACAGAAAATATAGGTGCCAGGCATGAGCGATTGTACATCTATCTCATTTTCCCCCGAATTTAAGGTAACACGAAGAACTGATTTTCCAGTCAAGTCGATTAGTTCACCAAAGGTATTTGGGTCAAGGTCTTGATTCAATTGAATGTGCAGAAAATCAGCCGTTGGATTGGGGTAGACTTTCCAAGAAATCTGATTTAGTTCCTCTACTCCAGAGGTATTGATGGTAGGATTGTATTGCCAAAAATCATTCATGTTAATCCCATTTGTTCCTGTTCCAAAATATCCGCGGTTATGAATGGCGAAAGCAACAGGAAACCTTCGACTTGTTCCAGGGAATTCCATTTCCATCTGCCAAGTGTTTGTTCCAGGATAGAATGACCATACTTGATCTGTAACGGTACTTAATCCACCCACATACCCACAAGTCACAAATCCACGTTGTAAAATGGAAAAACCATAACTTCCTCCGGTACTAGCACCCGGAAAATTAGCACGTTGGGTCCAAGTATTGTGTATTGGTTTGTATTCGAACAATTTATTTCCAGCTTTTACATAGCCACTTCCTTCAACAGTGAACGAACAGGTCCAGGATCCAAAAGTAACGGGAGGCGTTGCCTTTAAAGTCCAACTATTCGTACTTGGATCATATTCTGCCATTTGTTGAGCTACAAAAACATATCCTTTGTTGTTCACTGAAAATCCCTGTGTATCACCCGGATTAAAAAATGGACAAGGCGCAATCGGATTCCAGGTATTTTGAATAGGATTGAATTTGAAAAATTCTCCATTCAATGCAGAACCGCCTCCGACACAAGGTTGATTATTCACAACGAAACTTGTAGCCCCATGGTTATTCATTGGATAGCTCGCTTTTTGCGACCACGTATCCGAGGATGGATCATATTCCCACCAATCTTTGTAAGAAATATCAACTCCGGAACCATTAACGTGTCCGAGTCCTAAATATCCTTTGTTTTCTGTCGCACACCCTACCGCGCGGTGTCTTCCTACACCACCAAAGGATGATTTTTGAATCCAATATTGCGCTTGGCTTCCTATTACAATTAGGCAGAACATAAGAGTTAATAGCAGCTTCATTTCACCAAAACAATTTGTTGAGATACTTGGCCATCCATTGATTTCAAGAAGTAACTTCCAGCTTGAAAATCATTTAAGTCAATAATTAGCGACTCATCTGTGTCATACTGAGCTAATTCCGTTCCATTTATATGGTAAAGTGTGGCTAAGCCGATGGATTGATTTAATTTGATTGTTCCATGGGAAGGATTTGGAAAAACACGAATGATATCGAGTTTTTCTTCTTCCAAACCAACATAATCGGCATTGAGTGTCAAGGTATAGGCACCCATTTCACTTCCCCAGCCCTCTACGATGATGTATAAAGATCCTAATCCAGCTGTTTGAAATGTTAGTGCTGACTGATTTCCACATTCCACAACGTCGTCATTAAAGGCGATGACGTTTCCATTCATATCAACAACACTTAAAAAGGTGTCGAAATTAGCGCCGCACAAAGAAGCATGCACGAATTGAATAAGCGGATTCGGGGTTAATTTATAATAAATATCTGGAGATGGATAAACGTAATTATTATTGGAATAACAGAAGGAATTATCGCGAGAATCCGAGAATGGCAATGCCGTAACATTGATTGGATCATTGGCATCATCGCCAATATATCCCGTACAATCAATTCCATTACCAATCGTAATTCCAAAGTCCATCACTGATCCCCACGAGTACGTTCCACAAGGGTCCAAAGGTAAGGTACCTGCTTCTCGCTGCATAATGCGCATACGCGACGTGCCGTTTTGTGCATTTGCTGGAACAGAGAAGGTAAACGTTGAAACTACAACCGGTGGTGTTCCGGTCCAAGATCCGATGGATTCATAAGGATCAAAGTTTCCATTTTGGTCAAAATCGATCCATGCCTCACCTACCCCAGCGTAATTCCCACCACACGTGCCAAATTTCACATTAAGTACATAAGTGCCTCCAGCGTTTAAAGCAACAGATAACGTGGTTAAATCCTGTACTCCAACTACAGCAGGACAGCCAATAAAATTTATATTTCCGGCGGCGCCAGCAATTTGTACCAGTTCAACATTGGAGTCAGCGGTGCTTGTTGGCCCTACATTGGATGTGCAATATTGTCCATAAGAAATGGAAAAGAAGCACAAGAAAATACCAAGTAAACCTTTCGTCATGTAGTAGTTTGTTTTACCGAATGTACAAAAAATCTACCACTTAATAAAACCTTAACATTGGCATTACCTGCCGTTCCATGTGGTCATGGTCATATCTAGTCCAACAAAGGCAAAGCTTTTGATAAATTCTGTTGCGGTTTGAATGCGCTCAGGCAGAGCCAATTGTTCGTCTTTGGACCATTCGCCAAGCACATAATCCGCTTGTCGGCCCTTTGAAAAGTCATTTCCAACACCAAATCTTAAACGGGTATATTCCACTGTCTTTAGAACCGCTTGAATATCTTTTAAACCGTTGTGTCCGCCGTCGCTACCTTTTCCTTTCATGCGAAGTTTTCCGAAGGGCAATGCGATATCATCAGTAATTACAAGCAAGTTTTTCAACTCAATTTTTTCAGCTTGAAGCCAATAATTTAGCGCTTTCCCAGATAAATTCATAAAGGTAATCGGCTTGATTAGTATGATGGTCCTACCTTTGAATTTGGCTTCCGTACGAAAGGCGGCTTTGTCGAGTGTAAACGTTGCGCCTAGCTCACGTGCCATTTCGTCCACGACTTTGAAACCGATATTGTGACGTGTTTCTTCATACTCTTTACCTGGATTTCCTAACCCGACTACTAAGTATTTCATAACTTACCAATTTGGACATCCACCACACTTATCACCTTGATTCAGGTAGAATAAAGCGCCAATGACAATATTTCCTTCACTGTAAAGAAATACTTGTTTTGCGTGAGAATCGTAGTCATTTGGTCTTGTCTTCACACGAACTTGATTGATGAAACCACCTGCTAGATTCGTTTGAACAAAAACCCGTCTAAAGAATTCAGCTCTAAGTCCTGCATGTGCTGAAACGCCAAATCCGGATAAAGAGACCGTTGCTAC
The DNA here is from genome assembly GCA_044372485.1 of Crocinitomicaceae bacterium. Lineage (GTDB taxonomy): Bacteria > Bacteroidota > Bacteroidia > Flavobacteriales_D > Crocinitomicaceae > UBA952. The sequence continues at coordinate 9,409 of JBILRU010000026.1, read as the reverse complement.
ATTTTTTTGTCCTGCGAATGTAAAATCGTTATACGACAGCACCGGACCTGCACCGAAACCCCAAAGTGTCGTTAACGCGAAAGAAGCCTTATCAGATTGATATACTTTAAATACATTGGATAAATCAGCATGGATGTAATTTACTCCATTCGTGTTTTCGTAGTGAAATGTTTCCGTATTTGTTACAACAGGTTCATTGTTGTATGTGCCGGCCCAATTGGTAACCGGGTCGATACCTGGATTGATGTTTCCACTTAACAAATACGTTGGTCCGGCTTTCATCACATACTTCATGTGGTCGTATCCCAAAGAAATCGCCCAATTTTTCTTGATGTTGTATCCAATTCGAAAGTTGAATTGCGGAACAGTAAAATTAGTTAAACTCACATACGTTTTAAAATCTTCAGAAGGACGATCTTTCGCCTCTACTCCTTTTAAGGTGAAATCATACCCTGGGCCAATAAAGCGCAAATTGCTTTTGGTATACACGCTTCTATTGTATCCCCAATAAACAAACATCGCTCCCTTCGCGGTAGACCTTTTGTTGTTTTTAGTAGGTTGTTGAGCTATGGCGCCGAATCCTAACAACAGTAAACAAATCAGAACGTATTTTTTCATCGTGTTATCATTTTAATCCATTCTTGTTGACTTAAGACTTGTTCAAGACGATAGTGTACTTTTTTATTCAGGCTATGCCATTCTACGAGACCAAATCCTTCAGCATAATAACTGATTCGCTGGACACTTTTGGAATTCTCTTTTCTAGTGAATGGGTTCAGTACTGTTAACCTCAAATCGTCCGAAAAAACAAGTGTTTCTAACTCATCTTCCATCACTGGATGTGTTGTCTTTTTATTAAACTGTCTTTTTACTTCACTGAGTAGAACAGTAGAATCAACTACTCCTCTAAACTTTGCTGCGAACCAGGTTTTTTCCTTCAAATTCATCGGGAAAAGTTTGTCTTTGTAAAGAAGTGTTTTTTCTTTTTCTTGGTTGACATCAACGACCATGTAATCCTGTAAATTCAAGGAATCTATATTGTAGTTGTATGCCTCTCGAATTCTTCCATCGCTTGCATAAACTTCCACGATTACGTGTTCGCCTGCTTGATCTTTCAGTGAATAGATACGGTGGAATTCCTCTTCAAGTCCACCCGTAACATCTCGGTACAAATAAATTCTTGGAAGCGTGTCAAGCGGATAAAAATACGCAGCATTTGGATTTTTTGAAACGAAATCGCCGGAGTCGCCACAAGAGGTGAAACCGATAACTAGGGAAGAAAATAGCAGTATGTAAACACCGAAGCGTACCATTATTTTGTCATTTTTAAGAAAGAAACTTCTTGTTCTGTTAAATGTCTATAAAATCCACGGGGGAGGTCTTTTTTCGTTAATCCAGCAAATTGAACGCGGTCTAATTTTACCACGACGTAACCCATTGCTTCAAAAAGTCGGCGAACGATGCGGTTTTTACCGGAGTGAATTTCCACACCTACCTCTGTTGAGTTTCCATTTTCGATGTAAGAAACCTCATCAACTTTCGCCTTACCATCTTCTAAATCAACACCACGCATCAAACGTTCCATGTCTTCTTTGGTGACGGATTTATTTAATTCAACGTGGTAAATCTTTTTTGCTTGATAACGAGGGTGCGTCAATTTCTTTGCCATATCACCATCGTTGGTAAACAGGAGTAATCCTGTAGTTTCACGATCCAGGCGTCCAACAGGATAAATGCGTTCTCTACATGCCTTTTTTACCAAGGTCATGACTGTTTTTCTGCCTCTTGGATCATCCATTGTGGTTATGAATCCTTTCGGTTTATTCAATAAAACATAGCGTTTTACTTCTGCATTGATTGTTTCTCCATCGTATTGAATGACATCTTCCGGAGCAATTTTGTACCCTAATTCTGTAATAATTTTCCCATTGACAGAAACGACTCCCGTTTGAATAAGGACATCTGCCTCTCTTCGTGAACAAATACCCGCGTTTGCCAAGTATTTATTCAATCGAACTTGATCTTCGTTAAAGGAAGGCAACGGATCGCCTTTTTTCACTTTGATTTTATAGTCAATGTATTTTCGTTTGTCACGATCTGTGACTGTTTTTTTATCCGTTGGACTCTTTTTATCCGTTGGTGCTTTTTTGTCTGTTGCTGGTCGTTTGGATGCAACGGGCTTTCTTCCAGCCGCAGCTGGACGTTTGTCCGTTGATTGATTACCTCTCGATGTTCCGCGTGTATTTCTCATAATTCAAGCAAAGATAGAGAAAAGTGTTCGGTATTCCTTTCAATCACTCTTTTTGCAGGCGTTTGATATCTGAAATCAGCTGATTTACTTCCTTTTCTGAGGTTCCGTCATAATATCCACGAATCCTGAGTTGTTTGTCCACGAGTACAAAATTATTGGTGTGAATGAAATCACTTCCCGCATCGCCCAAGTTTTGAGCTTCCGCTGGTTTTAGCACAAAGAATGATTTTCTTGCCAGCTTGTAAAGTTCTGATTTTTCTCCAGTAAGAAAATGCCATTTTCCTGAAGTTGCTTGATGACTAGTGGCATATTTTTTCATTTGCGCTACATCGTCCGTTTCCGGATCCACAGTAAAACTGAAAATTCGCACCTCATTGTCGTTTTTGAAAGCCGCATCTACACGTTGCATTTGCATGTTCATTATAGGACATATACTTTTACATGTAGTGAAAAAATACTCCACAATAGCAATTTTCCCCTTCATGTCCTTGGTGGAAATAAGGTTAGCATCTTGATTTTGGAAAGAAAATGAACCGATGTGATGACCAATACCTAAACGAAGCATTTCTGGATCAACCATTTCCTCGTTTACGTCAATCGGATTGATAATAGGCAATGGTTTTTCCTTTTTCGAACTCGTGAAATGGTATGCAATTGGAACACAGATAAGTAGTAGTAGGCCTAAAAAGAAAATGCGTTTCATAGTGACAAAGTTACGGTTTTTGCACCTTCTCGAGTGTGACCTTGACTACATTTTGCCGGTCTTTCAAAGAACCTTTTAGCACCGTAAAGGGACGATTCATTTTTTCTAGTTCTAATTCAAATAGCTCGAATAATTCTTGGCGGTTCATAGAATTTTCCCTCAATGGATCTGGTTCCCAAGGAATATCATGAGCGCAAAGAAAGTAGTGGTCAAAGATTTGTGTTTCATACGCCTCGAGGATAATCGAAGACACTTGTTGATAGCGGTATTCCGACCATATTTTCATTACCGTCATTTCTGTGTCCGCAACAAAATGATTGCCTTTCAACCGCCAATCAACTAACTGACCCATTGTGATTTCATCTAGGTCATTCCTTTCGTAATGGACTTTATCTTGTAGATATTCCCGTGCAAATTCTTCACTTAAAGGAAGATTAAACTGAATCGAACACCATTGAGCCATGGTTGATTTCCCGCAAGATTCTGGCCCTGTAAACGCAATTTTCATGATACAATTGGTTTTTTGTTCCACTCGCGTAATCCATAAATTCCAAGTAGGAAATAAGCCGCATAAAGAATTGTTGTTGCATACAACGCTGCATTCAAGTACAACGCGATGCAAGCTAGGTTAATGAATAACCAATACACCCAATTAGATTTTTCCTTGAGCACGCCGAGAATCGTCGCGAATAATGAAAACAGAGCAATGAATACATCCATTACATAGGTTTCTTTTGCGATAAAATCTTGGAACAACCCAAGCTTAAACCAGGTAATAAATCCACCGATCAAAAGGATGAGCTGAATAGCAAACAGGTGGTTTCTTAACTTCCAAGATATCAAGGTGATTTCACCTTCTCGATTCCAGGACCAAAAGGCGAAAACGCTTAGTAGGACATAAGCAACCGATAAAACAGACTGTGCAGGTAGATTGGATTGATAAAAAACAAAAATATAGATGAAGGAACTCATCCCACCGGATAACCAGGCCCATTTGTTTTTTTTTGCCACCAGAAAAAGGTATCCAGCTCCCGCTGCTGCAGCTGTCCATTCTAAAAACGGGTCGACAGTTGCCATCTAGTATAAAAGTTGTTTTTTAGCAGCATTTCTCCATCCAGCTTGATTTTCATATTCAACAAAGAATATTTTTAAGTCCGCTTGGTTCTCATAGGGAACAAAAAAAATGGATTTTTTCGCCTGATTTTCATATTGCGTAAAAAACCATTTACCGTTATTTTCACCAGCCTGATTTTCGTATTTAACCTTGAAAACTTTGAGATCTGCTTGGTTTTCATATTTCACCACATACACTTTTACATCCGCTTGGTTGGCATAATTAACGGAGAAAACTTTTTGGGAGAATCCTTGTTGGAACAACAGAATAAAAAAGGAGAAGAAAAAGATTTTTTTCATGGCGTTTTTTAGCAAAAATAAGGATGTTTTGTTGTAACTCTATCGAATCACCATGACTTTGCCAACTTTCCGATCTCTTCCATCGAAATTCGTTGCTGTCCAGATGAAATAAACACCTGTTGGAACTTTTTCACCATTTAGATTTTGTGCGTTCCAAGTAGCAGTTCCACCATTCGATGTCGTTCGGTAAATCAGGTTTCCGGCAACATCTGTTACTTTCACATCCGAATCATAGCGAATTCCTTGAATGGTCACTGGTCCAAAATAGTTCGGTTTCACTGGATTTGGAAAGACGACCACATTAGCATATTCTGGATCTTCGTAAGTTGCATTTGTTCGGTAAGAAACTAACCCTTTATCTGTTACAATATATAATTCGCCTGTTTCTTGATTCAATTGCAAATCAACAATTGCGTTGGAGATAATCGGTGAATTATCTGTCGTAAATTGCTCCAATATTTCGGATCCATCCGCAGAAAGGAGAATAATTCCGCCATTTGCGGTTCCTATCCACTTACGGTTTCCCCCATCCACTTCTATGTCCGTGATGTGTGTTTTACCAAGCACAAATTCTCCATTTCCCTCGAAATTTATCTTTACTTGTTGTGCATTATAATCTCCTGGCTCTGCAGAAAATGCGGCAGCTGCATTATATAAAATGGCAAAACCTGTTTCTGTTCCAATCCACAATTCTCCGTCAAAATCAGCTGCAAGCGCAGTTACTGCCGTGGAAGGTAAATTCCCGCTAAACTCACCTTCATCCAGAGTAATCACCTTATCATCACTTGGGTCCGAGATGGTTCCATTGTGATCATAGCCAATAATTCCTTCTGTTTTGGTTACAAACCACATGATTTCGTCAAAATCTTGAATCATTTTGGTGGTAAACTTATTCTTGGCATTCGGTCCACAATCAAAACTATACCAAGCTCCTGTTTTATCGCGCACTTTCAGCGGTTGGTCAGTATACCCATTTAGGGACCATAAGTTCCCTCGTTTATCGAATAACACATCTGAAACGAGGCTCCATCCATTTCCAAGACTAGATGGTTTAATTGGCGAATTTGCACCAGTAAAAACTAGCGTGTCAGAAACATTCATTAAGGTCAGGGGAAGATACGAAAAGGTGCACATAGCTACTTCTGATGTGTCATTTGGATTGATCGCTACATCGATAAAATCCCAAATTTGAGGTTCAGGCCATTGGGATACGTTGGTAACATTTAGGAGTTCCCAATTTGTATTTTGATAAACATGGACACCATTTCTGGTGAAGCCAGGCATGTTGCCATTGATGCGTCCGGAGGCGATGGCTAATTTTCCTTTTTGTGCATCCATTGCATAAAACCGGTTGTTTTTGGACCCTTCTATTGGGAAAGTTCTGTAGGAAATTTCAGTCGGATACATGACCAATCCGGATCTCAAATCTGCGGACCAAAGTCCGGTTTGATTTCTCGCAGTTCGAGAAGAAGAAAACCAAGCATTAAAATTTCCCGCTCCATACGATTCAAGTAGTTGTAGGTTATCGTTGTATACACAAATAACTCCGTCGACATTGACAGATAAGCGATCATTTAGGATGTTCATGGAATTAATTTCTATCGAAAATGGGAGGTTGGTTACTAGTTCCAAATCTAATTCATTGATGCGAAAAACAGAATCTGTACCATATTCATCTGATTTTTTCAAGACAACCAAACGATTATTAAACAGCTCTAATTCTGCGTATTTATTAGAAGTTTCCTGACGAAGGCGTTTATCTTTTTCCCATTGAGAATAATCAGATAATATTGGATTCGGTAGATAACCTTTCAATAATTGTGTGGGTGTTAGGGCATAAATGGAATCTTGATAAATGGCAACATCCACAATGCGTTCCGTAGAATTGGTGGGGTAGAATGTTTCTTTGACTTCATTTTTTGCTGCATCAAGTTGAACGATCGAAAAATCGTTAGCTGCATATACATATAAACCATTTCTCTCAAAACGATTTATCCGTTTAGAAACAGAAATCTGAGCAAGTTTGATGGCAGGAATATTCGTGATTTGACCATTTTTATATTTATCGATGTTTCCATTTGTATAGCCAATATACACGGCTTGTTCAACCTCATCGTGATAAAGACAAGCGATTTCTATATCAGACAGTCCATTTAGGGCTGTTAATAAACGGTGTTCATCGGTGGATATCGTGTAGATAGACAATCCATTGATATAGGCTGTGAAGACTTGGTTTTCTGAAGCGACAACATCAATTGCTTTTGATGTTGCAACATGAAGTTTCCATGTCCCCGTAGCTATTTGAGCCCTTGATAGAAAGGTCAATACACAAAAAGATAATAAGGTGGCCCATTTCATGATGTTCGTATAACGCAAGTTCTGCAATTAAATTGGCTGTTTAAGTGAATATTCAGTCTTTATTTATTTAAAAAATGAATCATTCATGTAAAGTTAGCACCTTTTCGAATTAATTGTATGATTTGTTTAGTTTCACGGAGAAAAAATTCTAGAAAAACTTTCTGGTGTAAAGCGCAGTCTTTACTAATCAGATAACGAAATACTGAAAAGAGTTATCGGACAAAGAAAGGTGTCTTTATTTGGGTGAATTGCTTTGGCTCTTTCGTTTTAAGCTAGTCATTTGTTCAAGGAAGAATAACGCAAAAATTTGTCGGTGTTGATATCCCTTTTCGTTCGGCTGTTGACTTATCGCAATTAATCTAATTCCTTTTCAGTAATTAAATAGAGCGGACGATTTTTACTTTGAATAAATAACTTGCCTAAATAAATTCCTAGAATTCCAATCATGATTAATTGGATTCCGCCGATAAACAATATCGAAGCGATAATCGAGGTCCAGCCAGTAATGGCTTCGTTTGTAAATACGGCAATATATATGGCATAAATTCCGTATAAAAATGCCAGCAGCGCAAAAAACAATCCCGCATAGATAGAGAAATACAATGGCTTTGCACTGGAGGACGTAATGCCTGTTAAGGCGAAGCGAAGCATCTTAGAGAAAGAGTATTTTGTTTGTCCGTAAACACGCGCATGAGGAACGTAAGGAAGGCCTATTTGCTTGAATCCCAGGGAGGGAACGATTCCCCTTAAGAACAAGTGGGATTCTGTGTATTTTTTGAGCGCTTCCACTACTTTTCTATCTAACAAACGAAAATCTGCAGTTCCTTCTTCCACTGGAATTTCCGTCAATTTATTTGTCAAACGGTAGAATCCTTTGGACGTCCATTTTTTCAATAAGGGAACTGTTTCATCATCCTTACGAATCGTGTAGACCACTTCAAATCCAGCTTTCCATTTTTCAAAAAGCGTTGGGATTAATTCTGGCGGATGCTGTAGATCTGCGTCCATACTGATTACTGCTGCACCTTGTGCATGGTCTAATCCTGCTTTAAGTGCATTTTGGTGTCCAAAATTACGGCTTAGTTGAATGAATTTCACTCGGCTATCTTTCGCGCGCAATTCTTGAATATGGAGTAAGGAATGATCTGAACTTCCATCATCTACAAACACAAACTCAAAATTGGCAACATCAATCTCATTCATTACGACCAACAAACGTTCATACATTGGAACGATGTTTCCCTCCTCATTGCAAGTAGGAATGACTATCGAAAGCTCCATGTGTGCAGAATTGTTTTGCATGTGAAGCGAAGTTACACAATTATCTGAACGAATGCTTATCTGGCTTTGTCCTTGCAGACAAAATCGATTCATTTTAGTATATTTGCCCAAAGCATTGAAAATGTCAGAACAAAATCGAATTTCCACAAATAAAGCTCCAAAACCAGTTGGATTGTATCCACATGCCAGACGCGTAGGAAACCTTCTTTTCTTATCTGGTGTTGGTCCAAGAGTTGCAGGTTCAGATGATACAGACTCCGCAGTACCTGGATTAAAGTTAGATAAAAACGGGAATTTCATTGAATTCGATTTTGAAGCACAATGCAGAAGCGTATTTGACAATGTTCGCATCATCTTGGAAGAATCTGGATCTAGTTGGGGCCAGCTTGTAGATGTAACCGTGTTCTTAGTACACATGAAACGTGATTTTCAGGTGTATAATCGCGTTTATGCAGAATACTTTAAAGATAATTTACCATGTAGAACAACTGTGGAAATCAACTCTTTACCCACTCCAATTGCGATTGAATTAAAATGTATCGCTACCATTGACTAAAAACTTGACCTATTAAAATTAATTTATGTTTGCATTTATCATCCGTATAATATTAGCTGCAGTTGCTACTGGATTCAACGTTTATTTGTTTGCTGCCGGACATTGGGGCTGGGGTATTACCTTTATTTTCGCCACCGCTTTAATCATCCTCTCATTTTTCAGAAACGAAAATGTATTATTGGCATTAAATCAAATGCGTGTTGGGAATACAGATAAAGCGAAAAAATACATTGACCGTATTTCAAATCCTGAATTCCTTCCGAAGAAACAACATGCGTATGTTTTGTTTTTGAAAGCGGTAATGGGTGGTCAAGAATTAGGTTTTGCAAATAGCGAGAAATTATTGAGAAGAGCTATGGAACTTGGGTTAAGAACTGCTGAAGACAACGCTGTAGCGCGGATGCATTTGGCGGGAATATGTGCACAAACAGGAAGAAAAAACGAAGCTGTTGCCTTGTTAGGTGAAGCGAAAAAATTAGATAAAAACGGAATGATGCGCGACCAAATCAAGACGATGCAAAGTCAATTGCAGATGGCGCCATCAAAAAACCAAATGCGCCAAGCTCAAATGATGGGTGGACGTAAGAAAACGCCTAAAATGCGCTAATGAGTGATATACCTAGAATTTATGCCGAACCATGGGCAGATTATGAACTATTAGATGCAGGTGGAGGGAAAAAATTAGAGCGTTGGGGGAAAATCATCACGATTCGACCAGAAGTTCAAGCGTATTTCCATAGCGGGTTGCCCTTTACAGAATGGAGAAATCTAGCTCATTGGGAATTCATTGAAGGGAAAGCGCAGCAAGGAAAATGGAAATGCTTGAAAAAAAATGTTCCAAGTGAAT
>JBILRU010000048.1:0-15315 GCA_044372485.1 Crocinitomicaceae bacterium | reverse complement strand
TATCCTTGCCATTAACATTCACGTAACCAATAAAGGAATTGGTATTTTGTTCTTGTTGAATAAGTTCGTTGTAAATTTCTACTGCTTTTTCATTCCCGCCAATAATAATTGTTTTAAATCCATGACCATTACTTCGGATGAATCGAATAAGTAAAGTGTTAAAAATTAATCTAGGAATTAGAGCTATGAAAAAATGCAATCCTAACAAAAAGAAAATGGAGCGATAGAAATTTTGGTAAGATTTTACGTCATCGTCTATAAGCAGAGTGAAAAATAAAAAAATGGTACCTAAGAAGGATGCTACCACTGTGAGATTCAGCATTTGTAAGCGGAACATTCTTCGAATGTCATGATAGGTTCCTTGAATGAAATAAAAGAATACCCAAAACAAGGGTACAAGGGTAAGTCCTAAATAAAATTTTGAATCTGGAATAAATGCTTGTCCTTCAATCTGTGTTTTTCGAAGGTAGAAAAAAACACCCCATGCCAATGCAGCGAAAAGGTAATCGATTAGTACTAAACAAGAAGCCCAAAAACGATCTTTCATGTTACTTATAAACGATTTTAATGTTATCGATGCAAATAAACGTTTCCGTTTGTAATGAGTCTAAATTCGCTTTAAATGTTTGAATGAAATTTGAACCGTTTGTTGAATTACCAATTAATTCTGTCAATTCGATATACATTTTCTTCCACTTGACCGTACTAACAGCCTGATCATTAAAACCGGCGTTATCTTGATAATTAGAGCCATTTACATTTAGTGCCAAGAAACCTTGGACGAATGAATTGGTATTGTAGTAATCCACCTCGATGAAACATGGTTTATTCTTGGGAATGGACAATTGTTCTGTCGTACTTGCTACCCAAACCGAATCGAGTTCATTTAAAACTACTTTACCATAGTTAAATCCATTGAACGGTGCCAAGTTATCGCTGGAAATAAATAAACTTGCCAAGCTCGTATTTGGATCATCTTGAATTTTGATGGAGGCATCCTCAAAATCTTCAATCCAGAAATTCAAATTATTCACGTAACTCGTAACGGGATTCACAGTCAATGTTTGATCTTTCATCAATTCCGAATTTATCTCATAGACATTCATGAATGGATAAATCTTTTTATCGGTAGCAATTCCGTTATTTCTCACTGCGGGAAAGATTTTTATGTTTACGTTTCCCTCTTTTAAAATGGGAATTTTAAAAGGCGTTTGAAAACATCCAATCATTTGATCATCAATGTAAAGCCAAACATCACGGAAATCCTGAGACAATTGTCCTTCAGAACCTGAAAGAGACGGATTAGCCACAAGGACGAAAGGATTCACTTCAATCCAAGATGGATTAGGATTATTTTTAATGCAGGCGCTTAGCACGCCTACTAAAACAAGGTACAATAAAACTCTCATCAATTCGTTAACGTGTTATTTCGGTTTTTATTTGATAAAATTGATTGGACTCGTGAATTTGATCTAAAATAAGTTCTGCAATTTGTAATGCACGGTGTCCATCTGTTAGGCTTACTGCGGGAATCATTCCATCCCGAATAGATTGAGCAAAAGAAAGGAGTTCTAATTTTATCGCATTTGAATCTTCAACAGGAATGACTGTTTGATGAAGTTGACGGCCAACATTTAAATCTTCAAGGATTTCATGTCGTTCCACCGTTTTGTTTAAAAAATCTACATACACATGGGAATCCCGCATAAAAAAACAGGATTTTCGCTCTCGTTGATCAGAGACCCTTGAAGCACTCAGGTACGCCGTACATCCATTTTCGAAGGATAAATATGCAGAAGCAACATCGATTGAGTCACTTAATACATTCATACCAAATGCGGAAATTTTTTTCACATTTGAATTGGCAATGGTCATGGCTATATCAATATCATGTATCATTAAATCATATACCACAGAAACATCCGTTCCTCTTTTTTGAAACGGTGCCGTTCGACGTGATTCGATAAACAGAGGATTCTGAACGAAGGGAGATGCTGCGAGCAATGCTGGATTAAATCGTTCCACATGCCCAACCTGCACAACCACACCTGCTTCTTGTGCATAAAGCAAAAGTTTCTTGGATTCCTCTACAGTGAAACAAACCGGTTTTTCAATGAAAATATGTTTGCCTTTTTTGAGGGCTTGAACAGCAATGGGAAAATGAGATGGAGTAGGACAAGCGATTAAAAGTGCGTCAACAACATTCATCAACTCTTCTAGATCAGGCAAAGATTTTGTTTGGAATTCTCGTTGAACGTCCATCGCAACAGAATGATCCGTATCGTAAAACCCGACTACTTCAAAGTCCACCGGTAATTCCAGTAAATTACGTAAATGAATCTTACCAAGATGACCAGTACCGACGAGACCGATTTTCAACATAGCGCAAACAAACAGATTAAAAAAAAGCCATTAATCTTAGGACTAATGGCTTTAAGCTGATATAAACTAATTTTATTTTTTTACAGAATCAACAACCGCTTTAAAAGCTTCTGGGTGGTTCATCGCTAAATCTGCAAGAACTTTACGATTTAATTCGATTCCACTTTTGTGTACTGCTCCCATAAATTGAGAATAACTCATACCATAAAGGCGTGCACCTGCATTGATACGTGTAATCCACAATGATCGGAAATTTCTTTTCTTTTGTTTACGACCTGAGTATGCGTAAAGCATACCTTTTTCAATAGCATTTTTAGCTACGGTCCAAACGTTTTTTCTTCTTCCAAAGTAACCTTTGGCTAGTTTCATCAAGTTTTTTCTTCTTGCTCTTGACGCAACGTGATTTACTGATCTTGGCATAATTTTAAGTTTTTTGATAAAGAGTGCTTCAAAAGTGAAGTCTTAGTTACTCGTTACCGGGTTAAACAATTTACAAACCAACTAAGGACTATTTCATACATAATTGCAACTTGATGTTTGAAAGATCGGCACTATGTACCAAACCTGCATGTGTCAAGTTACGTTTACGTTTCTTAGCCTTCTTAGTTAAAATGTGGCTTTTAAAAGCGTGTTTACGCTTGATTTTTCCACTTCCAGTGATGGTGAATCTCTTCTTTGCACTGGATTTTGTTTTCATTTTAGGCATTACTACTTTTTTTAAAAGTTAAACATCTATATCAGCTTCATTACTTCTTTTTCGAGTTGATCATTAAGATCATCTTTTTTCCTTCCAATTTTGGCAGCTGTTCAATAACACCAAAATCAGCAAGTTCTTGTGCGAATTTCAATAAAAGAATTTCTCCACGGTCTTTAAAAACGATGGTTCTTCCTCTAAAAAACACATATGCCTTTACCTTACTCCCCTCTTCCAAAAACTTCTTAGCGTGAGCCAATTTGAATTGGAAATCATGGTCATCTGTATTAGGTCCAAAGCGAATCTCTTTTACGACGATTTTACTTTGTTTTGCTTTTAACTCTTTTTGTTTACGTTTCTGATTGTAAAGGAACTTTTTGTAGTCCAAAATTTTACATACAGGTGGTTTTGCGTTTGGAGAAATCTCCACTAAATCAAGTTCTTGTTCTTCCGCTAAGGCAATTCCCCTAGAAACAGACATTACTTGAGGCTCTTCACCTTCAATCACTAAACGTATTTCAGCAGCAACAATTTTATCGTTAATTCTGTGTTGTGCTTCAACTTCTCTCTTTACAAATGGTCTCGAATTTCTTCTCATTCAATAATTTAAATACTTATGACAATTCCGCAGCGATTGCTTCTTGCACCATTGCAACAAACGCTTCTTGGGTAACTGAACCGTGATCGCCGTGACCTCTTTGTCTTACGGACACTTGGTTTGAATCAAACTCTTTCTCTCCAACAATCAGCATAAATGGCACTTTCGCCAACTCGGCATCACGTATTTTCTTACCAATTTTTTCATTTCGGTCGTCAACAAGTCCGCGAATATCGTAATTATTTAGGAATTCTAAAACTTTTTCTGCGTACTCGTTGTATTTATCTGAAATTGGGAGGACAATAAATTGCTCGGTTGACAACCAAAGTGGGAAGTCACCAGCGCAATGTTCTAACAATACCGCAACGAATCTTTCCATGGAACCAAAAGGTGCACGGTGAATCATTACTGGACGGTGTTTTTGATTATCTGCACCAACGTACTCCAATTCAAATCGTTCCGGTAAATTGTAATCTACTTGAATCGTTCCTAATTGCCATTCTCTACCAAGTGCATCCTGAACCATGAAATCCAATTTCGGTCCATAAAATGCCGCTTCGCCATATGCAACAACTGTTGGTAATTCTTTTTCCGCTGCCGCTTCAATAATTGCCTGTTCTGCTTTTACCCAATTTTCTTCGGAACCGATGTACTTTTCACGATTCACTTTATCACGTAACGAAATTTGTGCTTTAAAATTGTGGAAGTTTAATGTTTTCAGTACATAAAGAACAATGTCAATCACGTTTTTGAATTCATCTTTCACCTGCTCTTGTGTACAGAAAATATGTGCGTCATCTTGTGTAAATCCACGTACTCTTGTCAGACCGTGTAATTCACCAGATTGCTCGTAACGATACACTGTTCCAAACTCCGCGAAACGAGCAGGTAAGTCCTTGTAAGACCTCGGCTTCGCTCTGAAAATCTCACAGTGATGCGGACAATTCATTGGTTTTAAATAGAACTCTTCATTTGGATCCGGCGTGCGAATCGGTTGAAAAGAGTCCGCACCATATTTTTCATAGTGACCAGATGTCACATATAATTCTTTATTTCCAATATGCGGAGTAATCACCTGCTGGTATCCAGCTTTTTTCTGTGCTTTCTTCAAGAAATTCTCCAAACGCTCTCTCAATGCTGCTCCCTTCGGTAACCACATTGGTAATCCTTGTCCAACTTTTTGAGAAAAGGTGAACAACTCTAATTCTTTTCCTAATTTTCGGTGATCACGACGCTTCGCCTCTTCCAACTTCTCTAAATGCTCGGTTAATTCAGCTTGCTTCGGAAAAGTAACACCGTAAATACGTGTTAACTGCTTGTTTTTCTCATCACCTCTCCAATAAGCTCCAGCAATAGCTGTCAACTTCACTGCTTTAATGAATCCAGTGTCCGGAATGTGTGGACCACGGCATAAATCAGTAAAATTACCTTGTGTGTAGAATGTAATGGTACCATCTTCTAATTCTGAAAGCAATTCCAATTTGTATGGATCTTGTTTCTCCGTGAAGTACGCAATTGCGTCGGCTTTTGAAATTTCTTGACGAATAAATGGATTCTTCGCTTTCGCTAGTTCCTTCATTTTTTGCTCGATTTTCTCCAAGTCTTTTTCGGAAATCGAATAATCCATAAAGTCTACATCGTAATAGAATCCATTGTTTACCGGTGGACCAATCGCAAGTTTGACACCAGGAAAATGATACTCCAATGCTTCCGCCATTAGGTGGGCAGATGAATGCCACATGGTTGATTTCCCATCTGTATCATTCCAAGTTAACAACTGCAATTCACAATCCTCGTTGATTGGAAGGACCGCGTCCTTCACTTGACCGTTGACACGTGCTGCTAGGACATTACGCGCCAATCCTTCGGAAATAGACATTGCGATTTGCAATGAAGAAGTCCCCTTCTCATATTCCCTGATTGTTCCATCTGGAAAAGTAACCTGAATCATCTGTTCTTATCGTATTTTGAAGTGCAAAGATAATAATATCCGTGGGATTTAGGAAGGAATCAAGCCTTACTATTTGGATCGGATAAGTGAATCAGAATTTGCTGGATATCCTTTTGCAAATTCCGGAAAGAAGCACCCATTCCTTCTGCATCTAATTGAACATCCGGAATTTCTTTGGAGATATACGAGACAAAACGCCACACCTCCAACACATTTTCCACGGAAACGGTATAAGGTTCATAACTTGGATTAGAGGAAACCAACAATAATTGCTGCGCTTCTTTCAATTGATTAAACACATATTTGAAAACAATTCCATCATTGTTTGTGACAATCACACAAGGAGAATTAGAAGGTAAACTCAACCAATCTTGCACAAATTCCCCAACCACATAGGACCCATGAGAAACTGGCGGCATGGAATCTCCGGAAATTGGAAATGCTCGGTATTTTCTGTTTTTGGATAAAAAAGGCAATTTCAAGGTTGGCAAATCGCGCATAAATTCAGGGTCCGCATATCCAGCGACGTAACCTGCACGAACCTTCTCTGGTATCAATTCCACTTCCTCTTCGTTGTCGGAGTTTACCTGAGTTGTCAAAATACGCAAATTCGTCCCTTGTGCTCCTGTCTTCCAATGATTCTCCAAAGAATTCCAATCGGAATCTGCGTATGTAGAAAAGTCCTTTGCAATTAAGTCATCCAACGTGACTTTATGAAATTGAGAAATGGTCAATAGCATCTCCAAACTGGGTTGAGCTACCTCGTTTTCATATCCACTATAGGTCGAGCGGTTTAATCCAAGTGCTTGCGCTAATTCTTCTTGGGATTTTCCTGAACGCTTTCTGAGTAATTTTAAATTCGCCGCAATAAACATATTTCGTGTCTTTTAGACTACAAAAATAACAAAATCCAAATAACTCATCATTATTTTGATTAAAATATAATCATTGGGAGACAAAACGGTAACTGATGTACCCCGTGACATTGCCTGAACCGGCATTAAAACGTGAGATTCCTGCATATTTCAAGGCCTGCTCGATCATGCATGGAGTAGCAGCTGTACTGCGGTTATTATCGACTAACTTGGAAATTACTCTTCCCGCATTATTCACCGTAATCGTGACCACAACGGTTCCGGCTGAATTGTATCCACATGTGTAACCTGGATTTCGGATGTACCATTTTTTGTTTTCAAAGGCGGTCCTTCCTGGAAGGGAAAAATCAACCATGACACTTCCCGCATATTGATTTTGACTCCCACTTTGAGTCGTTGTTGGATTCAATTTTCCACTGGATCCGGTGTTGTTGTTTTTGATGCGTTCCGCCGATTGTGCTTGAATGCGTTCCCGTTCTTTTGCCCCGCCGAATTCATCATATAAACTTCGTTCAAAATCTCTTGCACTTTGTTCTGGATTACCCGAACGAGTGGAACTTGCTGCATCTTGAGACCAATCTTGATTGGAACGTTGACGAGAATCCGATGCATCCCGAACGACATTACGAACGTCACCCCCGGCCTGAAATGCTGGGTCTTGTTGAAGGGTTAATTCTACTTCTTCTGGTACTTCTTGTATGGCAACAGAAAATTCATCCGACTCAATCGCTGTCTCCTTTCGGACGGTTGTTAATTCCAAATAAACGAAAACACCCACATAGATGGTCATAATTCCCATGAGGATTTTAAAAAACTGCTCTGGATTTTTCAGTATTCTTTTCATTCCATCAAGCTTATAAACGCACGAGTTTCAGGGAAGAAATACGTTAAGCGACCATCTAGCGTCAAAACAAATGATTCATCATCATACCGTTGAATTCGCTCATATTGAATGGGAAGTATTTCCTTTCCATCTTTCAAAAACAAACCAAACTTTTCTTCTATGGATACCAAATAGTAAGCGTCTTCAAAACGTTTGATCGTAGAAAAAGAAACAGGTAAAATCATATTACCCATCGCATTCAGCAATCCAAACTGTTCCTCTCGCTCGATTAAATACCCTAAATCCGGAATGAAACGAATGAAATCATATTCGAAAGGCAAGATTACCTTTCCTTTCACATCCAAAAGCGCCCAATTACCTTTGTCCTTCACCGGCCAAAATCCAGTAAACGGACCGCTTGATTCATAGACATTTTTCTGTACAACTTTCCCGTTGATGTCAATCAAACCATATTTTTCTTTTTTGCGGTAAACAGCAAAACCATTGTTGGATTTAGCGACACTTAAGGCATCTGGAAACCATTCCATTGGATTCGTTAAGATCAATTTACCGCTTGAATCAATGTAATTTAGTTGTCCTGCAACTTTCACTACTGCCCTATTGGAAATTCGATCTAGATCGCCGATGAATTCGTATTCTGGGTGCTGCTTTGACATCGACTGAAAATAACTAGGTTCTATAGCTACCTCCAAGACATTTGCCACTTCTTGAAAATTCCAATCATACAATTGAATCTTTTCGTCTTTTTCAGTATCGTAAAAGCTTCCGGTAAAACTAATGTCGTCAAAAACAAGCGGAAAAACCAATTTTCCCAAACGATCAATGACACCGTACTTCTCACCTTTCCTTACAATCGCTCTGTTTTGAAGAAACTCCAGTATCTCATCGTATTGAAAATCAACAATTATTTGATTTTTCTTGTCTATGATACCAAATTTATCATCCTTGGAAACAACAGCTAATCCTTCTTGGAATGGACCAACCTCATTATACATGGCAGGAATCATTAATTTTCCTTGCGTATTCATAAAGCCATATTTTACTCCAGAGATGACTGGATATAACTTCATTTGAAACAAGTCAATATCTACCGCCAATTCCTTCATGAACGGATAATCGGGGAATTCCTGTTGAAAAGCGGCATACTTTTCTACTGAATAATCATTCAAGTAAATTTTGTACACGTTTCTCCATGCTTCATTCACAAATGGACTGGACTGATACGTTCGCACAAAGTGAACATATTCTTCCAAGGAGTGATTGATGGTAGCTAGACGGTAAATTTCTTTCGCCGCTTCCATTAAATGGGTATTTGACGGACAATTTTCGTAAAACCGAACATAGGAAGCTAATTTTCCATCGTTGGTCATTTCAGCATATTCCAAATCAAAATAATGATGTTTGGCTTCTTGTGCAAAAGCTGATTCCGGTAAGGAATCCATGTAAATTTTTAAGGCTACGGACGTTTTCTTTTCTTTTGCTAACTCAAAGGCTAACTGATCACGCAGGTAAATTGCCGTATTTCGAGAAAGGAATTGAGCATGATTCTGGATAAACTGATTCCAAGCGTAAACCGTTGGATTCGCCTGTATTTGATCAAAGATTAACTGACTCACGGATTGTTGCTGCGACTCAATCGCGATTTTATCAAATGAAAAATCGCTGTTCCACTTGACTTGGACTTTTTCTGAAACAGATGTCCACAAAGAATCAGCCTTTAAGATATAAACATAGGCACTATCAAGGTTTCGATAATCCTGCGTGATGAATAATTTTGATAATCCGAAACACGCAATGCTTCCACTTTTTTTCAAGCCCGAACGAAAATGTTCATTTGCTAATCCGAAGTTTTTTTCTTGTAAATCAGTAAATCCTTTTTCGATGGATTTTTGTCCTAAGGTGTTCATTGTAAAAAGTGAACAAAGAAAGAAGCACAGAAAAACACCGTTTCTTTTCATGTCAAAGGCTATAAAATTCCTTTTATTCAGCATTTTTCAATTCTCTTGGAATGAGGCAAACGGGAATCGGTTCCATTTTGTGCTTATTCGCTGAATGGAATCCTTGGTAAATACGCAGCACTTCTTTTTCTCTAACAGATAATTCGGACGAATCTCCTTTATAATCCATCGCCCACTCCAATTCGGGATACGTAGCACCGATTTGATCTTCATCACTTCGTCCATCTTCCCAAAGTCCATCAGTAGGCGCTGCCGTTAAAATGGAATGAATAATGTGAACAGATTCCGCCAATTGAAAAACTTCCGTTTTCGTTAAATCCGCGATTGGACTCACATCCACGCCGCCATCACCATATTTTGTAAAGAATCCAACTCCAAAGTCCTCTACTCGATTTCCTGTTCCTGCGACCAAACAACGATTCGCTTGTCCGACTGCGTACAACGTCATCATGCGCAAGCGCGAACGAGAATTTGCCATCGCTAATGCTTGAGATGAAATTTCAAAAGGCATTACGGATTCGAAAGAAGAAAATATTTCTGTCAAAGGAATTTCGAAGGCTTGCACATTTGGAAATCGACTTTTCAAATCTTGAATATGTTCTTGAGCACGATTGTATTCCGCACTGGTTTGACGAATCGGCATATTCAACAAAATCACCTTTGCGCCAGTCAAGGCACAGAGCGTAGAAGTTAACGCAGAGTCAACACCACCAGAAACACCAATGATGAATCCGTCAACCTTCGCTTTTTCTTGGTAATCTTTCAACCAAGCAACAACATGAGAGGTAATTGAATTCAATTAGAAAAGGATTGAGACTTTCAACACCACTTGATTCTGAGTTGATTTATTGGAAAAATACACTTTATTTAAATTACTATCCAGAATAAACAAGGTCTTTTTATCATCTGATCTATCTAAAAACAAAGGTACGAAACCATAATAATAACCAAGTTCTGCTTTTAGTACGGTTGTTCCAGCAAAATTCCATTCCATTCCACCAGAAAATCCGATGTTCGAGTTAAAAATGAGCAATTCACCTTTAGAAGTCATGTCAACATTGTCTTGATTTTTCCAAAGTACTAACGGGTCATTTAAGTTATCTAATGAAAATCCAGTATCATTGATTTTATTAGATACTAAAAAACGATTGCGCAATCCGAAATTAGCGAAATAGCGAAAATCTCCGATGAACTCTGTTCTAAAATTTAGGTAAATGGGCAAACTAATGTAAACTGGATTATAGGTGCGTTCGCTTAATAAAAAGTATTTATCCGTGGTTGCAACCGTCTCCTTCTGATTTTTAATCGCTTTATCTGTGTATCGGTAAAATACATTTGCATCTACTTTTTTGTAATTCAAATTTTCTATATCGAATTCTAAACCAAACGTGTAGGCTAAGTTTTTGGTGTCTTTAAATGCTTTGGTAAAATTTGTTCCTAACGTAAACGTTGCTCCCACGCCATTCGCAGAAAGATAATTGGTTCCCATTTTTAACATGCTAACACCAACTCCACCAACTAATCCTGCTTGTAAGGATTTATCTCCAACGGTTTGTGAATGCACTCCAACAGCAATAAAAGCTGAAAAAATAACGCTTGATACTCGTTTGATTGACATTGATTTCATGTGATTCTGTTTTAAGTGTTAATTTTGAACAAAAATAAGAATTATCGTGAAACCCTTTCGCTTCGTAACACTGCTTTTTGGATTAGTGATTTTCATCTTTACTTCCTGTTCAACGAACACTTACGAAGTAAACGTGGATGAAGTTCCATTAAACATCGATTTTGTGAATTTAGATTCCTTGGCATTGAATGCGAATTGGACCCAACGCGATGCGCTTTTCATGGATTTAAAGAAAAAAGACGCAGAACTATTCAACTTCGCTTTTTCATTTGCTTTGGAAATACCATTAACTTCGGACACAGCTTTTCGCAATGGAATCAACAGATTTTATGTCAATCCATACATTTCCGCACTCGAGAAAAAATTAGCCACGAAAACGAAATGGCGCAAAGAATCCAGTGAGCTCATGTTGAATGGATTCAAAAGACTCTCGTATTTTATGCCGAACTGGAAAAAACCAAGTTCCATTTACTTCATCAACAGTCGATTTGCTGCGAGCGCCTACTGTACAAACAAGTCCATCGCCATTGGACAAGAACGTTATTTAGGTCCAAGTGACAAATTGATTCAAGAACTTCCATCCAATCAGTTTTATGGTTGGATTAAAGAAGCCATGCAAGCTAACTTTGTTGAATCGGATGCACTTCTCGTATGGATCAGTTCACACGGAATCGAAGAAACATCTGATAATTACGCAAGTGAAATGATTCGCTGGGGAAAAATGCTCTTCTTGACGCACATTTGCTTACCAGAACTTCCCGAATCAGATGTATTGCGTTACTCCAAAAAGGACTTCAATTGGGCAATTGCTAGCGAGAAAGCGTTCTGGGAATACCTTGTGGATGAAGAATTGCTCTTTAAAACAGACGAAGAAACACGCATGAATTTCCTACATGAAGGACCATTTACCACCGGACTACCACAGGAAAGTCCAGACCGCATGGGACGATTCATGGGTTACATGATTGTGAAACAGTACATGGAAAACAATGGCGTTAGTCCGAAAGAATTAATGAAAACGCCTTACAATAAAATTCTCCAAAAATATCAAGTTAACTAATTATGAGTGATCAAATTACAAAGAAATCCGACATCGTAATCACGGTTGGATTAGATGCAAACCAAATTCCATCTGCGATTAAATGGAGCGCGGTAGATACAAACGTTACCAATGCCGCAGCATCCGCTTTTTTACTTTCCATTTGGGATCCAAAGGAGAAAAACACGATGAAAATCGACTTATGGACAAAGGACATGAGCATTGAAGAAATGAAACAATTCTTTCATCAAACTTTGTTGACCATGGCCGACACCTTTGAAAAAGCAACGGGTGAACATTTAATTAGCGAGGACTTAAGAGATTACTGCTATCATTTCGCAACAAAAATGGAAATCCTACCTGAGGAATGAAGTTTACGTTAGAGAAAATGCATACGAAATATGAGGAAACCGTTCAATACTTCCTCCCTACTCATCCTGAAGTGGTTTGTTTGAATGATTTCATTGGCAAAGAAATTGAATTGCACTGGACAGGCACCATTACCTGTCGTACATGTGCCAAAAAGACCAAAAAATCGTTCGGTGAAGGATTCTGTTTTTCTTGTTTCAGTAATTCTGCGGAAGCAAGTCCGTGTATTTTACACCCAGAATTGTGCGAAGCTCATTTAGGCAAGGGACGCGATATCGAGTACGAAATAAAAAATCACCTTCAACCGCATTACGTTTACCTTGCAGCGACGGACATCGTCAAAGTTGGTGTAACACGTGCAACCCAGATTCCAACACGTTGGATCGACCAAGGAGCAAACAAAGCCATTTTATTGGCAGAAGTTCCCAATCGTTATTTAGCTGGCGTGATTGAAGTTGCATTGAAAGATTTTTACGCAGATAAAACAAATTGGCAGAACATGCTGCGTGATATACAAGATGATTCCATCGATTTAATCGAAGAAAAATGGCAGGTTTGCGATGAATTACCCGCAGATTTGTCGCAATATTGGTTGGAGAACGATGAAATCCTTATATTTAACTATCCAGTTGCTGCGTATCCAAGCAAGGTACAATCGATGACTTTCGATAAGGAAGCAACGATTAGCGGCAAATTGTTTGGCATTCGTGGACAATACCTGTATTTGGATGAGCAAAAAGTCATCAACTTACGAAGACACACTGGATACGAAATAGAATTTAACGCATAATGGTTCGACTCATTCATCAGATCTTGGATTTTTTCTATCCACTTGTCAAACGTATTTTTGACAAGACAACGTATTACTATGCTGCCTGCGGAAGTGGGAATTTAGTACTCAGTTGGATCTTCTTTTTCGTTTTTTTTAACCTGATTTTTCAAAAGCAAGATTTTACATTACACAACCTTCCCTTGGGATTAGGAGAAAAAACCATTTCTGCTTTAACTTTAAGTTCCATCGTTTGTGCTTGCATTTCTTTCCTCATTGGATTCCTGTTAATGCGCTACGTCGTTTTTACCGCAAGTCAATTGCGTGGAAGAGCACAATTTTTACGATATGGCTTGAGTGCAGTGATTACATCTACCACCAATTGGGGCTTACTGAAAATTCTGGTTCTTGGAATGGGGATTTTTCCTTCCGTTGCCAATGTACTCGCTTCTTGTGTGGTAGTGACAATCAGTTATTTGCTGCAGCGAAAATTCAGCTTTAAGTAGCTTAATCTTTTTTGAACTTCATCGGATTTAATCATTTTTTGGACTTTTCTGTCCTGATAAATGTGTTCGTCTATCTCTTGATTCTAAATCGACAACTTCTTCAGCGTCAATTCAAATGAATTTCTCGGTAAACGATTCAAAATTGGACTTTCGTTGGCGATGGTTGTGGGAATATACACCGCACACAGGCTATTTTCCACCAAGTAAACGTTTTTCTGCATATCGGTGGGCAATGCTTGGTAAATTCCCAAAAGAACTTCATAACGCGGATATTCGGTGTCCTTTTTCGCGTCATGCCAAACGATAATCGATTGCTCATTTTTCAAATAAGACAACATTTTATCCGTGTCGCGACGAACGGCTTCCGTAGAATGATCGCCATCGATGAAAATCAAATCAAACTTTTTATTCAATTGATCAAAATCGAAGGTTTGAGAATCGCCAAAAACATGCTGAATGTTTGGAATATCTTTGGAAAAGAAACGATGTGAATCCACGTAGTTTTTCTCCAATCCAAAGGATAGCAATTGTTCATCACCTAGATTGAAAGAGGTCACGGAATCAACGTATGGCGCTACATTCGCTGCACTCTCCCCTCTCCACGTTCCAATTTCAAGGTAATCTTTCACGTTGTATTTTCGGCATAGCAACTGAAGCAAGGCGAAATCTGTTGCTAACGAAGAACCGGAAAGAAAAGCATAAGGAGCGATACGTACCTCATCGGAGTCCATCAAATCAACCAACCGAATTTGTTTAAACGCAGTATTGGGAAAGGCACGTTGAAAGTCAGACTTGAACACGATTTCGTCCTTCAGCACATTATTCAATAAATAAGGCTTTTGAATAAGCAGAGAAAGTGCTTTGACCAATTTAGTTAACTTATTCATGTGCTACGTTCGCTTTGTTAGATGCTGTTTCAATTGTCCAAAGGTTGATTTTAATTCCCCCATGGATGGAAAGACTACAAAGTTAGCACCTTCTTTTCTAAAATAAAGAATGACTACAAGTGAGGTGACAAAATAGGAAAGACTAGCAGTAATCGCCGCACCTTGAACTTTTAAGTTTGGAATGAAATAATAAGCCGCTAAACACGTGACCACGAGTCCAATACCTGATGCAATCGCGTTCACATAATATTTCCCATGTCCAGAGAAATAATGTCCGATAATCAGCGCATAGTTGAACACCCATATTCCAGGTGCGAGGTAAAACATCAGTTCGTTTAATCCATGAAATTCCTTCCCGAATAACCAGGAATAAAACTCCGAGGGAATAAACAACAAGACGATCAAGGCAACGAAAGCGGTTAAAAGTCCATATTTCGTTAATTGCTCAGTAATATTTTTGGTATAGTTGACATCCGTAGAATTGGAGATTTTCGCATATTGCCATAAAGAGATACTCGTTGAAATCATCCAAATGGATTCAATAACGGAAACTGCGTTGGAGTAAATCCCTACCTCAGCTTCGCCACAATCCCTTTCCAAGAAAAAATAGCTAATGCGGAAACTCAATAATTGAAAAACATGAGCCAATTGATTTTGAAATCCAAAGAAAAATAGGGATTTGAAGGTTGTCCACGTGTTAGATAATTGAAAAACGGAATCCTTTTTTACATGTTTAGTGATGAGCAGGATGCTGATTAAAAAGGTAACTCCGTAGGCAACATACAATGCATAAACGTACGCCTCCGCTGTTCGATT
>JBILRU010000162.1:0-3337 GCA_044372485.1 Crocinitomicaceae bacterium | reverse complement strand
ACAGGGATCATGGCTTCAACCACTTCAGGAGCTACAGGTGTTGTAGCCGCATTATCTAAATACACACGCATATGGAAGTTTTGGCGAAGATAAGAATTTTATGGCACTTCAATAATTCTGCACATCCCGCAATTTGACAAGAATAAATACTACTTTTAATTCATGAACGAAGACTTGCAATTTTTCTGGGGAATGGGAATCCTGTTTGGACTCGTGATGCTATTTTCAAAACCACCCATTTTATGGAAATACTTTCATGGTATCATCTTCCTAGGTTATTTTGTATATGCTTACTGGGAAATGAACGATGGAAACCATTCAAACGGAGGAATGTATAGCGTCCTCGTTGCGATTGGAACTGGATTGCACATCATCGTTTACTTAATTGGAAAGGTGATTTTTGGGTTTATCAGACGTCAAAAGGAGAACGAGAGCGAAAAAGAGAAAGAGAGTGAGAGCGAGGACTAATTCTATTTAACTTTTACAGGTATTAGTGAAGCCACCTTTACTGTGTTTTTCTCAAATTTGAACGGAATGATCGTGTCACACATCGGGAAATCATAGGGAACATGGACATAGAAATTTCCTTTGCGCAGCAAAAAGTCCAAGCGATTCATATCTGGCTGCGTGCAACGACTCATGCTTCTTGTCTCTAATTTACTTGCAATTGACTTCGTAAAATCGGCATGTGCCTCAAAGTCCACTTTAAAAATGGAATCGTTCTTTAAAAAATACGTTTGAACTTCATTCAATTGGAAGTTCTTATTTCCCATAGGGCATTTTACTTTGACGAGCTTCGAAAGACACAACAAACTTTTACTGAAATGTTCGACTTTATAGGTAATGTATAAGTATTCTTGTTCGGTGCAAAATACTCCAATTGTGTCTCGTTGAACCATGTGTTGCATCCATTCATTGAAACGTTTAACCGAAAGCTTGGGGTAATTCAAGTGAATGCTTTTCAATTGAACGTCCTGTTGCTTCATTGAAAGTTGCGCTTCATCTAAACATGCCGCTACTAAATCTAAGCGCTCATTTTCAGCTGTTCGATCGGTATTACACGATTGCAGGACACACAGAAAGACACTTAAGATGATGCTAAACTTCATGTTCATTTGATTGCTTTATTTTACAACTTGTCCATACAAATCATAATGATCTGCACTGGTAATTAAAATACGCTCAAAATCTCCCAAACGAACAAATGACTCTGATTTTTTAATCAACACTTCATTATCTACTTCGGGTGAATCAAATTCCGTACGACCAATAAAATAATCTCCTTCCACACGGTCAAACAGCACTTTGAACTCCTTGCCTACTTTCAGTTGATTCAATTCATAACTGATGCCTGATTGCAATTCCATGATTTCGTCCGCACGTTTTTTCTTCATTTTAGCCGTCACATCATCTGTGAATTGGTACGCATGTGTATTTTCTTCATGAGAATAGGTAAAAATACCCAAGCGATCAAAACGACTCTTTTCCACGAATTCATACATTTCTTTGAATTCAGCTGCGGTTTCACCAGGATATCCAGCAATCAAGGTCGTTCTTAAGGCAATGCCTGGAACTTTTTGACGAATGGTCTGAATCAATTCCTCCGTTTTTTCTCGGGTAATTCCACGACGCATGGCTTGTAGGATCTTAGTGGACCCATGTTGCAATGGCATATCTAAGTACTTACATACATTATCGCGTTCGTTCATCACGTCCAATACATCCATTGGGAATCCAGACGGATAAGCGTAGTGTAAACGAATCCATTCGATTCCTTCCACATCGGAAAGACGTTTAATCAAATCAGACAAGGCTCTTTTTTTGTAGAGGTCCAAGCCGTAATACGTCAAATCTTGAGCGATTAACATTAATTCCTTAACCCCTTTTGCAGCGAGTCCTTTTGCTTGAAGCACTAAAGCTTCTATTGGTGTAGAAATGTGAGTTCCTCTCATGATCGGAATCGCACAAAAGGAGCATGGACGATCACAACCTTCAGCAATTTTGAAATAGGCATAATGATTTGGTGTCGTCAACAAACGCTCTCCAACTAATTCGTGTTTGTAATCTGCTTTTAAGGTTTTAAGTAATCGAGGCAAGTCTCTTGTTCCGAAATACGCATCCACTTCCGGGATTTCTCTTTCCAAATCGTCTTTGTAGCGTTCGGACAAACATCCGGTCACATATACTTTATCGACAAGTCCTTCCGCTTTTGCTTCCGCGTAGCGAATTATCGTATCGATGGATTCTTGTTTGGCGTTATCAATGAATCCACATGTATTGATAATAACGATTTCAGCATCATCCTCCATTGATTCATGTTCCACATCAAAATGATTCGCTTTTAATTGAGCCATCATGACTTCTGAATCGTAGGTATTTTTTGAACAACCCAACGTCACGACGTTTACTTTGTTCTTTTTTAGTGTTTTTGTTTTCATTGCGTGCACAAAAATAGGACACTTTAGCGAAATGGTATTATTTTTGACCCCTCGCAAACTAAAAAACACAAGAATATGCGTTATTTACTTCCAATCCTTCTTTTTTTTAGCTCGTGTGGCACTGTTAAAAAATCAAAACCAGCGAACATGGCAGAAGTTACAGCACCAAAAGCGTTTATTCGTCAAGATGAAACCGTTGACATGGGAACTGAATTCTTTCAAGTTCAGTCCATGAACATCATCGGGAATCTACTGTATGTGATGGTGAAGGCGCATCCCATTCTTAGCGCAGAGAATTTTGATTTGACCGGAAGTGCAAACATTTCTAAATCACTCCCTCCTATCCGCGCCATCCGTTTGGATGTGAAAAAAATCCCCATAAAAAAAGGCGATAGTCCTGTGGCAATGCTCGAACAGACATTAGTATTTGACATCACCGAACTAGCCTATAAACAAGAGTCTGGATCACAAATATACCTTCAATTAGAAGGAGCGAAAGAACGCATACTATATACCTACAAATAAACATGGAAGAAGAACGTATTGACAAAATTATCATGGAACGAAAATTGGTTTCATCACGTGTAAGAGCGGAGGAACTCATTTCCAAATTTGGCGTTTTGGTCAATGGTAAACTGATTTCCAAACCAGGAAAAAAAGTTCCGGTGGATGCCGAAATTCAATTGATTTCAGAGGAAATTCCATGGGTTTCCAAAGGAGCATTGAAACTTGTCGCAGCACTGGAAGAATGGAAATTCGATTGTTTAGACAAGGTCTACATCGATCTTGGCGCAAGTACGGGTGGATTCACGGAAGTACTTTTATCCAAAGGAGCGAAAAAAGTATTTGGGGTTGATGTTGGATCCAAACAGCTGCACGAGCGCATCAAAGCAGATGAA
>JBILRU010000116.1:0-5865 GCA_044372485.1 Crocinitomicaceae bacterium | reverse complement strand
GTTCATCTAAGGAATGTACACTTTTCTGAACCAACCTTGTAAATTCTTTGATGCGTGCATAGTTTTCAATAATGGCTATCGTTGTTTCTGTCGCTCGTTCACTTTTAAGTATGGTTGCAAGCATATACAAGCCCTTCTCAGTGAAAGCTTTTACTTGATATTTGGTATGTTTTCCTCGTGTAGAATTCTTTAAGGACGAAAATTTCGTCCTTAAAGAATTTGTTTCTTCTTCATCTAAAAACAGTACATATCCTTCCGGGAATTTATCTAGGTTATTTCGGTATGCCTCATTAACTCGTTTTGTTTCTATTCCATAAAAGGAAGCAACATCGCGATCTAACAATACTTTTTGATTGCGAACAAGTACTAAACTGGACTCAATTTGATTCAATTCATGCATAATTTCAAGTATTTCGGATAAAACTGAAGCAAAATGGTTTAATTATTTCTCTTAAGAACGTGATATGCCCATTTTCATTGCCTATAGTTCTCTCAATTTCC
Organism: Crocinitomicaceae bacterium; assembly: GCA_044372485.1. GTDB lineage: Bacteria > Bacteroidota > Bacteroidia > Flavobacteriales_D > Crocinitomicaceae > UBA952. Next base: position 5,364 of record JBILRU010000116.1, on the reverse strand, counting down.
TAAATTTGCAAGCAAACAAAACGATATAATGACGGTTTCTGAAATACGCCAGCAATTTTTTGACTTTTTTGAAAGTAAAGGACATCAAATTGTTCCCTCTGCGCCAATGGTGGTCAAAAATGACCCTACACTCATGTTTACCAATGCAGGTATGAATCAATTCAAAGATTTCTTCCTTGGACATCAAGAAGCCAAACAAAAACGCGTGGCAAATTCACAAAAATGCCTTCGTGTATCCGGAAAACACAATGACCTCGAGGAAGTTGGAGTGGATACCTACCATCATACCATGTTTGAAATGCTTGGGAACTGGTCGTTTGGAGATTACTTCAAAGAGGAAGCGATTACATGGGCTTGGGAATTGTTAACATCTGTATATAAAATCCCTGTTGATCGTTTATACGTTACAGTATTCGAAGGAGATGAAAAAGACGGTGTACCTCGAGATGATGAAAGCTTTGCTATTTGGAAAAAATTCATTGCGGAAGACCGAATCATTTTAGCATCCAAAAAAGATAATTTCTGGGAGATGGGCGATACGGGTCCGTGCGGACCTTGTTCAGAGATTCATGTGGATTTAAGAAATGAAGTCGATCGTCAAACAGTAAATGGATTAACCTTAGTAAACAACGACCATCCACAGGTGATTGAAATATGGAACAATGTATTCATGCAATTCAACCGCAAAGCAGATGGTAGTTTAGAACCGCTTCCATCAACTCATGTGGACACGGGAATGGGACTGGAGCGTTTAGCAATGGCCTTGCAAGGAAAACAAAGTAATTACGATACCGATTTATTCCAAACGCTCATACAATTTGTTTCAAAGGAAAGTGGAATTCCTTACGGGAAATCCGAAGAGACGGATATCGCACTACGCGTGATTGCTGATCATATTCGAGCGATCAGTTTTTCCATTTCTGATGGACAATTACCTTCCAACACAGGAGCTGGATATGTGATACGTCGCATTTTGCGTCGAGCTGTCCGTTATGGATATCAAACCTTAGGATTAAAAGAACCGTTCCTGTGCAAACTATCAGGAGTACTCGTAACACTCATGGGACATCCATACGAGGAATTGATCAAACAAAAGGACCTCATTGAAAAAGTCATCCGAGAGGAAGAACAAAGCTTTTTCCGCACCTTGGAGCAAGGAATTAAACGAATGGATGATTTAATGTTTTCTAGTAAAAGCGCGAATCAGACCATCATTTCTGGCGAGAACGTATTTGAATTATACGATACTTATGGATTCCCTGTTGATTTAACTTCGCTTATCGCACGAGAAAACGGCTTTAGCATTGATGAAGACGGATTCCAAGCGCAACTTCAAGTTCAAAAAGACCGTTCAAGAGCCGCCTCAGTTATAGAAACAGATGATTGGGTTCTTGTTACAACAGATGTTCCAACGGTTTTTGTCGGATACGATCACAAACAAGCGCCGGTTCACATTACAAAATACCGCAAAGTCAGTCAAAAAGGAAAATTGTTTTTCCAGCTTGTATTGAACCAAACTCCATTCTATCCAGAAGGCGGAGGACAAGTTGGGGACAAAGGAACTTTGAAGAACACGAATGATTCCATTCGTATTTTCGATACAAAAAAAGAAAACAACTTAATCATTCATTTATGTGAGCAACTCCCTTCAAACGTGACTGGAGAATTCACTGCAGTAATTGACATAGACACACAAGAACAAACAGCAAAAAACCACAGTGCTACTCACCTACTACATCACGCACTGAGAAAGGTATTAGGGACTCATGTGGAACAAAAAGGATCACTTGTGAATTCATCAAATCTTCGCTTTGACTTTTCTCACTTCTCAAAAGTAAGTGACGAAGAGATTGAACAGATTGAAACGTTAGTAAGTGCCGAGATCGTTGCTAACCTTCCTCTTGATGAACGACGTGCAATGGCTATTGATGATGCAAAAGCACTTGGAGCTATGGCATTGTTTGGTGAAAAATATGGAGACCACGTTCGTGTCATCAAATTTGGGGAATCCGTTGAATTATGTGGAGGGATTCACGTTCCAGACACAGCAAAAATTGGATTATTTAAAATCATTTCTGAATCAGCAGTTGCAGCTGGTGTTCGACGAATGGAGGCCATTACAGGAAAGGCAGCTGAAGATTATTACAAAGAAAAAGCGGCTACTTTAGCTCAAATTCAATCAGCACTTAAAAATCCAAAAGACATCGTTAAATCAGTAGAGGATTTATTGGCGAAAAACCAACAATTACAGAAAGAAATCGAACAACTCATCCGTGAAAAAGCGAGTCAATTAAAGTCGAACCTAAAATCACAAATTGTCAAAATCGGTGATATTTCATTTTTAGGCGCAATTGTGGACATCGATGCTAATTCTGTCAAGGACATTTTATTCCAATTGAAAGGTGAAAATGAGAATTTCGTGTCAATTATAGGTAATAAAGACGAGGACAAATGTGGACTTAGTTTGATGATAGATGAGCAACTCGTCGCATCAAAAGCTTGGAACGCTTCACAGTGGATACGAGAGATTTCAACTCATATTCAAGGCGGCGGTGGTGGACAAGCGTTCTTTGCAACGGCCGGAGGAAAACGAAGTGAAGGATTACAAACAGCTATTGACGAAATAAAAGCAAAAATTGCCTAACGCAAAAAAAGTATTGATTATTACGTACTACTGGCCACCAAGTGGAGGCAGTGGTGTTCAGCGTTGGCTACATTTTAGTCGCTATTTATCTCAATTGGATTGGGAACCAATCATCTACACACCTGAAAATGCAGAGGCACCAATTATAGACGAAAGTCTTTTAGATGAATTTACCGAATCCGTCCACGTTATTAAATATCCAATTTGGGAGCCGTTTGAAGCATACAAAGCTCTAACGGGTAAAAAAGGAAAGAAATTACAGACCGGATTTTTAAACGAAGGCGGTAAACAAGATAAAAAGTGGATTCAAAAGTTAGCGCTTTGGCTTCGTGCAAACTTGTTTATTCCCGATGCGAAAAAGTTCTGGATACATCCGTCCGTAAAACATTTACAAGATTTCTTAAAAGACCATCCGGTAGATATCATTGTATCAACGGGTCCACCACACACAACTCACCTCATTGCACTTGGATTAAAACGTGCGACGGGAATTCCTTGGTTAGCCGATTTCAGAGACCCTTGGACCAACATTGATTGGTTTGATAAGCTACCCATGACGAAATGGGCTATTCGGAAACATAAAAGACAAGAACAGGCTGTTTTGGCGGAAGCTACCGGAATTACTTGTGTGAGTCGAACATGGACAAAGGAATTTGAGGCATTAGCGAATCGTCCAGTGAAGTTAATTACCAACGGATTTGCACCAAAAGACTTTCAGGGTTTTGACAAGAAAATAGATGAACGCTTCACTATTCTCCATACTGGTTCACTGAATGCAGACCGGAATCCAACTGTATTTTGGAAGTTCCTAGCTCAAGAAATTACCACAAACGCATTCTTAAAAGAAAAGTTAAAAATTCAATTAGTTGGTGCAGTGGATGTGAGCGTTATTCAATCCATCGAATCAAATGGACTTCTTCCCTATTTAGATCAGAGACCATTCATTCCACATCAAGAAGTAATCGAATTGATGTCTTCCTGCTCTTTATTGCTCATGCCATTGAACAATGTCAAGAATCAACAAGGAATTATTCCGGGAAAATTGTTTGAATACTTAGCAAGCAACCAAGCGATTCTCGCTGTCGGACCCAAAACCGGTGATTCCGCACAAATTTTGAAAGAACAGCCAAATACTCTTGTTATTGATTTTGATGAAAATCCAACATGGACAGCAATTCAGGAATTGACGAGTGGTACAATTGATCGTTCAAGTACCTTATCGAAATATAGCCGTCAGGAACTTGCAAATGAAATGAGCTCGTTTTTAAACCAGCTTATCCTAGAATCTTCGAAATAGCAAGAAGAATTCGTTCTGTTGCTTTCCCATCCCACATAGGAGGAATTTCACCTTTTTTATACGTTCCTTCTTGAATCTCATCAATTAAACTTAAAATCAATGTTTCGTCGAATGGCACCAAGGTATTTGTTCCCAAATCTACCGTAATAGGTCTTTCCGTATTTTCGCGTAAAGTCAAACAAGGTACTTGACGGTACGTGCTTTCTTCTTGGATTCCACCGCTATCTGTGAGGATCAATTCAGCATGTTTGACCAAAGATTGGAAATCAAAATACCCAAGTGGATCCAAAAGATGTAAATTGCCATTTTCCATCCACTGCGCTACATTATTTGCAGCTTCGAAGTTTTTCCTCGTTCTTGGATGAATAGGAAAGATAATTGTGTACGTCTTACTCAATTCTTCAAATAAACGCATAATTTTAGCTTGTCCTTCGGAAGAATCTACATTTGACGGACGATGAAGGGTTACTAAGATATATGGTTTATCCTGTATTCCTAAACGTTCACGAATGGTACTTTTCAGAATCTGTGGTTCAAAATGCACCAGTGTATCGATCATGGTATTTCCTACGAAGAATACTTCACCATGTTTTTTTTCTTCCGAAAGGTGATCTATACCGCTTTGCTCCGTAACAAAAAAGTAATCAGAAATTTCATCTGTTAGTAGTCGATTGATTTCCTCCGGCATTTCTCGATCGAATGAACGTAGACCACTTTCTAAATGCGCTAATGGAATGCCCATTTTATTTGCCACCAAAGCAGATGCTAGTGTTGAATTCACATCACCTGGGACAATCATCAAGTCTGGCTTGCCAATTTCCGTAATGAGCTCACTAAGTTTGCTCATCATACTTGAAAATTGATCCACGACGGAAAGTGCTGATGCGGAAAGCATGTAATCCGGCTTCAAACCAAACTCTTCAAAGAACACCTCCGACATATTTCTATCCCAATGCTGACCGGTATGAACGATCTCGACTTTAAACTGAGGGTATTTCCCAATCAGTTCCTTAAACCGAGTTACTTTGATGAAATTCGGACGTGTTCCGACAATGATGAGTATTTTCTTTACCAAGACTTTCTAATTTTAACCAAAAATAACAAATGTCCTTCATTAATTGTCATGGTTAAATAAGGTAAGCTAAACAAATGAATAGATTGAATGATGAAAAGTGGATTTGAAATATCTAGTTATGTCAACGAATGAATCGAACGTCAAGCAAAAAAATGATTTTAAGGGTATTTACCCAAACGCTACTATTAAAATTTTGATACTTTTGTTTAGTATTATCTAACTTTAAAATGATTTAAAATGAAAAAAACATTGATTTTTGGAGCTTTTGCTTCTTTGTTGATGGTTTCTTGTGCAAAGGACTATTCATGTAAATGTGTGATTTCTGATTCAACATCAGGAACAAACAAT
>JBILRU010000115.1:0-5884 GCA_044372485.1 Crocinitomicaceae bacterium | reverse complement strand
ATGATTTTGGAGCTATCACTCAGATGGGCCATTGCACCTAAGTTTCCGTCCTCATTACCAAAAAGATACACATTTTGCTGTAGATCAATTCCATACATTTTCCCTTGTCCAAGTAAAAACTCGTAGGTAGTGAAATCGCGTGCGGAGATCTTGTTGTATTGCAACATCCCGTTTGTTTCCTTTGCTAATTCGAGAATATTTGCTGTTGCAATAAAATCAGCAGTTGGAAGACGATCAATTAATCTTGGAGGAATGGGTTTCTGAAAAAGGATGTTTTTCAGAAAAAGCACTAATCCGAGTGCGCCGGCAAGTAAAAGTAGGGTGCTTATTTTACGAAACACGATTATGGATTAAAAGTAGTCACAACATAAATTGAATTGATCAAATCCAACAAGTGTTTCCCTGTTGTTTCTTCCCCTTCAAAAGAATATTGTAAATTGAATTTTGTTTGTTCACTTGTTGTTTTACTTGAGTTTAATTCGAACTGACCTGATTTCCCCTTCAATGAATTAAGGATCTCCTCTTGTCTCGGATTCAGAACACCTGTAGGGAAACGGTTTAAGGTTTCTTCAATGTCGATGTGCCCATACATGAAGCCACTTTTCTTTGCTGATTTGCATTCTTTGCGTGAAATAGCCTCTTTACCATAGCCATCCGCATGGTTCACTGCTAAATCTTCGTCATTTGTTAAAATAAACAATCCATTTCGGCTAATGAAATACATCGGTGCCGCATCTAAAATGGCATTATCAAATTTCCAATAATCGCCACAATTCTTAAATTTAGACGTTAAGCGACTCATGTGCTTCATTACTTTTTCTGGGATATCCGAACGGTCAATGGAGAATCCAACAGTAAAAATTGGCATGTCCTCTTCTGCTTCTGCTTCACGCTCTCCGTATTCGAACGTCTCTTCGTCGTAGAAAAACTCGATTTTCTTCGTTTTAATTTTTTTAATTCCATTGAATGTACCGAACATACTTCCTTTGTAGGTTCCGAAAAGGGCATCCTTGTTGACAAACTCGTTCAACAATTCAATGGTTAAGACATTCATCGATATCTGTGCATTTTTCTCGTCACTCAACACAGGCATAATGACTTTGTACGCCTGCTCATACGCTTGACGTAAGTTCACATTGTAGGTAAAGTAACCAGTGCTTGATTGCGGAATATATTTTAAGACATGTTTATCGAACTTAGAATCATTCATTTCTTTGTAGATGGAACCTAATTCTTTTCCGTAGTTCGCCTCAACGTGGAATTCTACCTTGTTTTCTTTCAGGATTAAATCGCCCAAGATCACATTTCCTGTATACAATTCTTGGATGTCCTTGTACAGGGATGGAAGTACGGTTTGAAAATACCAAAGTCCTTGAGATTTCTCGAAATTTCGTGAATTATCTAAGTAAAATGTTCCGATTGCTTCGTGGGACATTTGTCCAGCAAAACGCCCATCTTGAGAATATAAATTTACTTCATTCACAAACAATTCATTCATCAAACGTTCCAATTCGCGCTCTTGAAGAACAGACTGAACACTATCGCGTAATTCGTAGTAATTTTTAATGTTTGGGTTCTCCGTTGCATCTGGATAAGATGCTTCTTCCACGGGTTGATCATTCGTAAACTCTTGTTCATTCAAGATTTCCTCTTCCTCAATGCCGTTTTCCTCAACATCAAACAATTCATAAGGCATTTCGTTACCACGCGCATACCACAAAGAATCCGTCATTTGATCGATGTAATCCATGGTTGGTTCGATGCGAATAAGAATGGCTGTATTTCCTTTGATAATTAAGTTATTGAAGAAGGTGCCATACATTTCCACCCCAGGGAATTTCATGTCTAATTTTTGAAAATCGTCGAAGACTTCGAACAATTGCGCCTTATCTTTTACACCAAAGGTGAAGCCAGAAATTTCGTTTTGATAGGTTTTTCCATAGAATAGGTTCAAACGCTGATCGAAGTCAATTCCCGCATCTTTCAAGGTTTTACCTGAGGTTGAACCGTCAAACAATTCTTGGTGCACTTCTTCCATGAATTCATACTTCACTAAATCATCCATCGAGATTTTCTGCAACAAGTTAATGTTGTTGATACTGAAAACCGTTACAGCATCTTTTGGAATGAATAATTCAGATTTTTGTCCAAACAACAGGGTGCTGGAGAACAAGGTAAGGGAATAAATAAGTGCGTTTTTCACAGGCAATTTTCAAATGAAATATGAGGCGAATTTAATCATAATCTCTTTAGTTTTTCGTCGAGATTAAATAGATTGTGTTTTCGAGTAAATCTTGGTTTTCCTTGATGCTATAGGCGCTGGATTTCACCATTACTGCCGTCTTGCTTTTGCTCATTGTTCCCAAGGTATTATCAAATTTTTCAATCGGACGATCAAAACGTGTAATGGAAGTGTACGTTCCTTCTTTCAATAGTTCAATGTCGTTTGATTTAAAGGCTTTCACTTTGGCGCGAGCAAAGGCTGGGATGGATCTTTTTAACTTGTTTCCGTCCCAAGTAATCCAAATTTCATCTGCTTCTGGTCCTAATTTGTCTTTTGAAACAGCTTCAATCGCATTGGCTAAGCCAGCTTGAAGGGACATGATGCTTGTAAAATCACAAGAGAATTTCAAAATAAAGTCTGTGTAGTTTTCTTCGATTAAGACATTTGAAATTCCAGGTTGGGCATCGAGTATTTTGGCAAACTCCCCGACTTTCGCACTAATTTCTTGAATACTTGGGACTTTTTTTCCATCAAGGCTATCTAAGGCAAGAATGGAATTGACTTTTACCTTACTTGCGGACAAATTTACTTTGTAACGAAGTGTTCCCGAACCATCGTTGTGCATGGTCAAATCGTCGGAGATTTCAATGCACGAAACCAAGGATAAGAACAAGACTAAAAGAATGGTAATTTTTTTCACGTGCGTTGGAAATCAAATGTAATGCCAAAATTAGTCAAATAGATTTGTTTGGCGTTGACTATCATCCATAAATTCTTTGTGTATTTCCGCGCTATTTGCTTGAGGAGAGAGGATTAAACGTTTATTGATGGTATGAGCGATGAGTTTATCGGAAGAAATGCGTTTGGAAAGGTTCCATTGAAAGGTTCCACTTAACCAATCGTTTTCTAATTCAGATGTTAAAATCAAGGGCATGCGTTTTTTCACGTTATGAATTTCAGCCATTAATTCATTGGCCTCGCAGGTCACAATCGTAAATGTCAGTTCCATCGTGTGCGTTTGTGGATTCACCCACGTATCGCACATTCCTGCAAGCGAAAACAGCTCGTGCTCTTTACAACGAATAAAGTATGGAATTCGGTTCTTTCCTAAATGTTGCCAGTCAAAAAATCCGGTGGAGGGAACCAAGCAATGTTGTCGATTCCATAAATGCTTAAATGAACTTCGTTCTTCCAACGTTTCGATGCGCGCATTGAGTGTTTTATTACTGACATCTAAGCGATTTTCACCTTTAAACCAAAAGGGCACGAGTCCCCAATTCATAAGTTGAATTTGCGGATCGGTTGTAACAATTCGCCAGTTGGGATGATCAAATCCTGATGCGTAAAACGTTGGTTTATCCGGAATCAACTCTGGAACGACCTTTTGGTAGCGTTTCGCCAAGTCAATGTTGACAGAAGTGGAAGAATTCGCGTAGCACATAGGCAAGATTGAAGAATAAAGTTAAGAAACAAGATGAGAAGTTGGAACAAAAAAAGCCACTCTTGCGAGTGGCCATATAGAGTCGTCTCCAGCTATCCGAATAAATCGGGAAGAAGGAAACGGGAAAGAGCCCGAAGGCTCTTATAAATCCTACATCATTCCTGGCATTCCACCACCCATTCCTGCCATAGCAGCTGCTGAGTTAGCTTCTTCCGGTTGATCTACAATGACACATTCTGTCGTTAATAACATCGCCGCAATAGATGCTGCATTTTCAATGGCAATACGTGTCACTTTCGTTGGATCGATGACACCTGCTTTGTATAATGCTTCAAATTTATCCGTACGTGCATTGTATCCGAAGTCATCTTTTCCTTCTCGTACTTTTTGAACGATGATTGCTCCTTCTCCACCTGCATTAGCAATGATCTGACGCAATGGCTCCTCAGCCGCACGTTTCACAATCGCAATACCTGTCGATTCGTCTTCGTTTGCTCCTTTTAATTTATCTAAGGATTCAATCGCACGAATCAAAGCAACACCTCCACCAGGTACGATTCCTTCTTCTACTGCCGCACGTGTTGCTGCCAAAGCATCGTCCACACGGTCTTTTTTCTCTTTCATCTCTACTTCTGTTGGTGCACCTACATAAAGTACTGCAACACCTCCAGCCAACTTCGCTAAACGCTCTTGTAATTTCTCACGGTCGTAGTCTGAAGTTGTTGATTCAATTTGAGAACGGATTTGACCAACGCGCGCTTTGATATCCGCTTTCGTTCCTTTTCCGTTAATGATGGTTGTATTGTCTTTGTCGATTTCAATTTTCGCGGCAGACCCTAACATGTCCATTGTTACATTTTCCAATGTCATTCCACGTTCTTCAGAGATTACTTGTCCACCTGTAAGGATAGCGATATCTTCCAACATTGCTTTGCGACGGTCACCGAATCCAGGAGCTTTAACAGCTGCTACTTTCAATGAACCACGTAAGCGATTGACAACAAGTGTTCCCAATGCTTCACCGTCAACATCTTCCGCGATGATTAATAATCCTTTTCCTGCTTGAACAACCGGTTCCAAAATCGGAAGCAATTCTTTCATGCTAGAGATTTTCTTCTCGCTGATGAGGATCAATGGATTTTCCATTTCCGTCACCATTTTCTCCGCGTTTGTCACGAAGTATGGAGATAAGTATCCACGGTCGAATTGCATTCCTTCTACCGTTTTCACTTCTGTTTCTGTTCCTTTCGCTTCTTCGACTGTGATGACACCGTCGTTTCCAACCACTTTCATGGCTTCAGCAATCAATTTACCAATGGTTTCGTCGTTGTTAGCAGAAATCGTCGCAATTTGTTGGATTTTGCTATTGTCAGAACCAACTTCTTTAGAGATTTTCTTTAAGTTTTTCACCACTTCAGCTACTGCTTTATCGATTCCACGTTTCAAGTCCATTGGATTCGCACCAGCAGCAACGTTTTTCAATCCAGCACTTACAATCGCTTGCGCTAATACGGTTGCAGTCGTTGTTCCGTCTCCAGCAATATCTGCTGTTTTGGAGGCTACTTCTTTCACCATTTGAGCACCCATGTTTTCGATGGGGTCTTTCAATTCGATTTCTTTCGCAACCGTTACACCGTCCTTGGTAATCTGTGGCGCTCCGAATTTTTTACCAATAACAACATTGCGTCCTTTTGGACCCAAAGTTACTTTCACTGCATCTGCTAATGCATCTACTCCTCTTTTTAATTTCTCACGTGCTTCTACGTCGAAAAAAATATCTTTTGCCATCTTACTTTACTTTGAATGTTTGATTAAAAAATACCATAAATGTCAGACTCTCTCATGATGAGAAAGTTCTTTCCATCAATTTTGATTTCTGTTCCAGCATACTGACCGTATAAAATAGAATCTCCAACATTTACTGACATTGGCTCATCTTTTTTACCGGAACCAGCTGCTACAACAATTCCGCGCAATGGTTTTTCTTTTGCTGTGTCTGGAATAATTATTCCACTTGCTGTTTTTTGTTCTGCTAGCGCAGGTTCTACCAGAACTCTGTCTGCCAAAGGTTTAAAATTTACTGACATTGTTTTTTTATTTTGGATATGAAATTACCAATATTATGCCACTACTATAAAGTGGACATTTTTTCGCTTTTGGACAAAAAAAATGTCAGCATGCGTGACATACTGACATTTATACGGTTGGAACCGAATCTT